>DATFRM010000270.1:0-21203 GCA_035263265.1 Actinomycetes bacterium | reverse complement strand
CCGATCCGTCCGCTCGTTCCGACTCGTCCGCTCGTTCCGACTCGTCCGCGCTACCCGAACCACCCTGTTCCGCGCCCAACCGGCGAACCGTGCTCGCCGGCGCCGCCGGCCTTGCCGGCACCCTGATCGGGCCGGCCCGCCTGGCTGCCGGGGCCGGCCTGGTCACCGGGTTCGGCCTGTCCGGCTGCACGGAGGGCACCGGCAACGCGGACAGTGTCTCGGGTTCGAGCCGGTCACCGTCCGCTGGCCCGGATTCGCCGACGGTTGATGAGCCGCTCGCCACCGTCGCCGAGATCCCGGTTGGTGGCGGCCGGGTGTTCGAAGCGGAGCGCGTCGTGCTGGTCCGGCCGGTCGAGGACGAGATCCTGGCGTACTCGTCGGTCTGCACGCATGCCGCTTGCATGCTCACCGTGCTCAGTGCGCAGCAGCTGCGCTGTCCCTGCCACCAGAGCCTGTTCGACACCGCCGATGGATCGGTGCTTAGCGGCCCCGCACCCCGCCCGCTGCCGGCCCGGGAGATCGTGGTCGAAGACGGCGAGATCCGGCTGGCCTGACAGTCCACCGACGTAGGGTTGGCGATGTGGCTGACCCGGCTTCCTACCGCCCCGCGGCCGGCACGATCCCGGACTCTCCAGGCGTGTACCGGTTCCGTGACGATCACGGCCGGGTTGTCTACGTAGGCAAGGCGAAGAGCCTGCGCTCGCGGATCTCCTCCTACTTCCAGGACGTCGCCCATCTGCACCCGCGGACCCAGGCGATGGTGCTCGCGGCGAGCTCGGTGGAGTGGACCGTGGTCGCCACCGAGGTGGAGGCGCTGCAGCTCGAGTACACCTGGATCAAGGAGCACGACCCGCGGTTCAACGTCCGCTACCGCGACGACAAGAGCTATCCGAGCCTGGCCGTCACGCTGTACGAGGAGTACCCCCGCCTGCAGGTCATGCGCGGGGCGAAGAAGAAGGGCGTGCGGTATTTCGGCCCCTATGCGCACGCCTGGGCGATCAGGGAGACGCTGGACCTCCTGTTGCGGGTCTTCCCGGCCCGCACCTGCTCGGCCGGGGTGTTCAAGCGGGCCCGCCAGGTCGGCCGGCCATGCCTGCTCGGTTACATCGGCAAGTGCTCGGCACCATGCGTGGGCCGGGTAGACGTCGATGAGCACCGCCGCATCGTCGAGGACTTCTGCGACTTCATGTCCGGCCAGACCGCCACCTACGTGCGGCGGCTGGAGAAGGAGATGCAGGCCGCGGCAGACAGCCTGGAGTACGAGCGGGCGGCGAGGTTGCGCGACGACATCGCCGCGTTGCACCGGGCCCTTGAGCGCAATGCGGTCGTGCTCGGCGACGGGACCGATGCGGACGTGATCGGATGTGCCGAAGATCCGCTCGAGGCCGCGTTCCAGGTGTTCCACGTGCGCGGCGGCCGGGTCCGTGGTCAGCGCGGTTTCGTGGTTGACAAGGTCGAGGAGACGAGCACCAGCGACCTGGTCGAGCACTTCGTGCAGCAGTTCTACGGTGAGGAGTCGGGCGAGGCGGTGCCGCGCGAGGTGCTGGTGCCGGCGCTTCCCGCGGCCACCGATGCGCTGACCGAATGGCTGTCCGGCCGGCGCGGCTCCCGGGTGCGGATGCGAGTGCCGCGCCGTGGCGACAAGCGCGCATTGCTCGAGACCGTGTCGCGCAACGCGGGCGAGGCGTTGGCGTTGCACAAGACCAAGCGGGCATCGGATCTCACCACCCGCAGCGTGGCGCTGCAGGAGATCCAGGACGCGCTGGGCATTGAGACGGCGCCATTGCGGATCGAATGCTTCGACGTGTCCAACCTGCAGGGCACCGACGTCGTCGCGTCGATGGTGGTGTTCGAGGACGGCTTGGCCCGCAAGAGTGAGTACCGCCGATTCGCGATCCGTGGCATCGACGGGCAGAACGACGTGGCCGCGATTCACGAGGTCATCTCCCGCAGGTTCCGCCGCTACCTGGAGGAGCAGGAGGCGATCGGGGCGCTGGCCGATGTCGGCACCGGTGTCGGCGACGCGCTGTCCGAGGGCGCATCCCCATTGGAGACCGAGCCGGACACCGACGCCGACTCCGGCGACATAACCGACGCGCGCGGGCGGCCGGTAGAGCCGAGGGACGGCCGACCGCGCAAGTTCGCGTACCCACCGAACCTCGTGGTCGTCGATGGCGGCGGACCGCAGGTGGCGGCGGCGCAACAGGCGCTGGACGAGCTCGGTATCGAGGATGTCGCCCTGTGCGGCCTGGCGAAGCGACTCGAGGAGGTCTGGCTGCCTGGCGAGACCGAGCCGGTCATCCTGGCCCGGGCCTCCGAGGGCCTGTACCTGCTGCAGCGGGTGCGCGACGAGGCGCACCGGTTCGCGATTACGTTCCATCGGCAGAAGCGGTCCCGGTCGATGACGGCAAGCGCGCTGGACGGGGTGCCCCGGCTCGGTGAGGTCAGGCGCAAGGCGCTGCTCGCCCGATTCGGTTCACTGCGCAAGCTGAAGGCCGCGTCCGCGGAGCAGATTGCGGAGGTACCGGGCATCGGACGGCGCACGGCCGAGGCGATCGTGGCGGCGCTGGCCGCCGGCCCGGCTCCGGCGCCGGCGATCAACACCGCCACCGGCGAGCTGCTCGACGAGCCAGCCGGGTAGCCGGTGACGGCTTAACCTAGGCCACGTGAGCGAGGCGATACCGGTCGGAACAGGCGCGCCGGCGACGACCAAGCCGGCGCCAGAGCTGGTCATCATCTCCGGGATGTCGGGCGCCGGCCGGTCGACGGCCGCGGACGCACTCGAGGATCTCGGCTGGTTCGTGATCGACAACCTGCCACCGGCGTTGATCCTGCCGATGGTCGAGCTCGCCGCCCGGTCGCAAGGCGCGGTTCCCCGAGTTGCGGTAGTCGTCGACGTTCGCGGGCGCTCGTTCTTCGACGCGTTGCAGAGCACGCTCGACACGCTGGACGAGCGCGGCGCATCGGCCCGGATCCTGTTTCTCGACGCATCCGACGGTGCGCTCGTCCAGCGGTTCGAGAGCGTCCGCCGGCCGCATCCGCTGCAGGGTGCCGGGCGCATCGTCGACGGGATCCTGCGCGAGCGGGAACTGCTACGCGAACTGCTGCACGAGGCCGACATCGTCCTCGACACCACCAACAGCAATGTGCACGAGCTGCGCGCCAAGATCGATGCGGCATTCGGTCCGGAGCTGCCCGAAGCGCTGCGCGCGACGGTCGTGTCGTTCGGCTACAAACACGGCCTCCCGGTAGACGCGGATCTGGTGCTGGACTGCCGCTTCCTGCCCAACCCGCACTGGGTGCCCGAGTTGCGCCCGCACACCGGTCAGGACCCGGATGTTCGCGCGTACGTGCTCGGGCAACCGGGGGCCGAGGAGACCGTGGCGAACTACGCCGAACTGGTGCGCGCCATTGCTGCCGGCTACCTGCGCGAGGGCAAGCGCTTCGCGACGATTGCGATCGGATGCACCGGCGGCAAGCATCGCTCAGTCGCAATCGCCGAGCGGCTGGCCGAGCTGCTCACTGCTGCCGGAGGCATCGAGGTTCGAGTCGTCCATCGCGACATGGAGCGCGAGTGAGCGGCTGGGATATGCAGCCCCGAGTGAGCGGCTGGGACGTGGAGCCCGAGTGAGCCATCGAGTGGTGGCGCTCGGCGGTGGGCACGGCCTCGCCGCGTCGTTGTCTGCCTTGCGCCGGGTGACCGACGAACTGACCGCGATCGTCACGGTGGCCGACGACGGCGGATCGTCCGGCCGGCTGCGTCGAGACCTGGGTGTGTTGCCGCCGGGGGATCTGCGGATGGCGCTGGCCGCACTCTGCGGTGACGACGAGTGGGGCCATACCTGGAGTGAGGTGGTCCAGCACCGGTTCCAGGCCGGTGAGCTGAGCGGGCACGCGGTCGGCAACCTGCTCATCGTGGCGCTGTGGGAGCGGCTTGGCGACACCGTGGCGGGCCTCGACTGGCTCGGCCGATTGCTCGAGGCCCGCGGCCGGGTGCTGCCCATGGCGGCGGTGCCGTTGGACATCGAGGCGGTGGTCCAGCTGGACCCTGACTCCGAGCCCGGCACCGTACGTGGCCAGGCGCAGGTGGCCATCGCACCGGGTGAGGTCAGAGGAATCAGGCTGGTGCCGGCCGACCCCCCGGCCTGCCCCGAAGCACTGCAGGCGATCAAAACGGCCGACTGGATCGTGCTCGGCCCCGGCTCCTGGTACACCAGCGTGCTGCCGCACCTGCTGGTGCCGGAACTGGCCGCTGCGCTCACTGAAACCAAGGCACGCCGGCTGGTAGCGCTGAACCTGGTGGCACAGCCGGGGGAGACCGCCGGGTTCTCCCCACAGCGACACCTCGAGGTGCTGGCTGAGCACGCTCCCGGGCTCCGGATCGACACGGTGCTTGCGGACTCCGGCGCGGTCGCCGACGGCACCGCGCTCCGCGAGGCGTGCGCGGTTTTGGGAGCCGAAGTGGTACTTGCCCCGGTTGCTGCGTCCGACGGTTCGCCGCGTCATGACCCAGAGCGGCTCGCACTTGCCTACGAGCAGGTGTTCAACCGTGGCAGGATCGACCCATGGCCATGACCGCAGCCGTGAAGGACGAGCTGGCCAGGCTCTCCGTGACCAAGCCGTGCTGCCGCAAAGCCGAGGTCTCCTCGCTGTTGCGATTCGCGAACGCGCTGCACATCGTGTCCGGGAAGATCGTCGTGGAGGCCGAGCTTGACGCCGGAGCAACCGCGCGCCGGCTGCGTAAGGACATCGCCGAGGTCTTCGGGCACAACTGTGAGGTCGCGGTCATCTCACCCGGCGGGCTACGCAGGCACAGTCGATGGGTGATCAGGGTTGCCCGGGACGGCGATGTGCTGGCCAGGCAGACCGGGCTGGTCGACGGTCACGGCCGGCCGGTGCGCGGACTCCCGCCGGCCGTCGTGTCCGGGGCGAGCTGCGATGCCGCGGCCGCCTGGCGCGGCGCGTTCCTGGTCCATGGCTCGCTCACCGAGCCGGGCCGCTCGGCCGCACTGGAGATCACCTGTCCCGGCCCGGAGGCGGCGCTCGCGCTGGTCGGCGCCGCTCGCCGGCTCGGGGTGCCGGCCAAGGCCCGGGAAGTGCGCGGCGTCGATCGGGTAGTGATCAGGGATGGTGACGCGATCGGCGCGCTGCTCACCCAGATCGGTGCGCACCAGAGCGTGCTCGCCTGGGAGGAACGGCGGATGCGCCGCGAGGTGCGGGCTACCGCGAACCGGCTTGCGAACTTCGACGACGCGAACCTGCGTCGCTCCGCCCGGGCGGCGGTCGCGGCCGGGGCCCGGGTGGCCAGGGCGCTGGAGATCCTCGGCGACGAGGTGCCGGACCATCTAGCCGCGGCCGGACAGCTACGGATCGAGCACAAGCAGGCCAGCCTGGAAGAGCTCGGGGCGCTCGCCGACCCACCGCTGACAAAGGACGCCGTCGCCGGCCGGATCCGGCGGCTGCTCGCGATGGCCGACAAGCGGGCCAGCGAGCTGGGCATCCCGGGCACCGAGGCGGAGCTCGCCGTCGATACGGACAGCGCGTACTTCGACCCCAACGGCATGCCCGAGCCCGACCGCGGCGAGGCCCGGCTGGCCGGCACGTACTAGCTCGGTTCCAGGCGGTTGTGGGACCTTCGGACCTAAGTCGGGGACCTTAGCCGCTGCTGCTCGGCGCAACCGTCCCCGATCATGGACAGTGCGCCGGCTCGACCGGCGCCACGGCGCTGGTAACCCGCACGATAGGGTCGCGACGTGGTAGGACGTCCGCTTGGCAAGGAGATCGTTTCGTGAGTGTTCGGGTAGGAATCAACGGATTCGGGCGGATCGGCCGCAGCTTCTTCCGCGCGGCGCTAGCCCAGTCGGCTACCGACGTCCAGGTGGTCGCGTTCAACGACCTCGGCGACCCGCACATGTTCGCTCATTTGCTCAAGTACGACACGATCCTCGGTCGGCTGCCGGACGAGGTCCGGGTCGAGGGCGACGAGGTGGTAGTCGGCCAGCAGCGGCTGCGCGCGTTCTCCGAGCGGGACCCGGGCGCGCTGCCCTGGAAGGAACTCGAGGTCGACGTCGTGCTCGAGTCCACCGGCCTGTTCACCAAGGCCGCGGACGCCCGCAAACACCTCGACGCCGGCTCGCGCAAGGTGCTCATTTCCGCGCCGGCCAAGGACGAGGACATCACGCTGGTGCTCGGCGTCAACGACAGCGCGTACGACCCGGCGAGCCACGCGATCATCTCGAACGCGTCCTGCACGACGAACTGCCTAGCCCCGATGGCGAAGATCCTGCACGACGCGTTCGGCATCGAGCGCGGCCTGATGACCACGATTCACGCCTACACCGGAGACCAGAACATCCAGGACGGCCCACACCGCGACCTGCGCCGGGCTCGCGCCGCGGCGGTCAATATCGTGCCCACGTCTACCGGCGCTGCCAAGGCCATCGGCCTGGTACTGCCCGAGTTGAAGGGCCGGCTCGACGGCTATGCGCTGCGAGTGCCGGTTCTGGACGGCTCGGTCACCGACCTCACTGCCATGGTGTCGCGCGAGGTCAGCGTCGACGAGGTGAACGCCGCCTTCCGCGCCGCGGCGTCGGGTGCGCTCGCCGGAATCGTGCGCTACAACGAGGACCCGATCGTCTCCAGTGACATCATCACCGACCCGGCTTCCTGCATCTTCGACGCACCGCTGACCAAGGTCACCGGTAACCAGGTCAAGATCGTCGGCTGGTACGACAACGAGTGGGGTTACTCGAACCGGCTGGTCGACGTCGTCCAGCTCATCGGCAGCTGAGCGCGCCGGCGTCGCGCAGGCCTAGCGCGTGGTTACCCGAGAAGTGAGCCGATGAAGACGATCGAGGACCTCGGCGAGCTGCGCGGCCGCAGGGTCCTGGTCCGGGCCGATCTGAACGTGCCGCTCGACGAGTCCGGCGCGATCCGGGACGATCTCCGGATCCGGGCCAGCCTGCCCACCGTCAAGACCCTGGCCGACTGCGGCGCCCGGGTCGGGGTCTGCTCGCATCTGGGCCGGCCGAAGGGTGTCGACCCGAAAGCCTCGCTGCGCCCGGTGGCGGACCGGCTCGGTGAGCTGCTGGGCAGACAGGTTGCCTTCGCCACTGACGTGGTCGGCGACTCGGCGCGGGACACGGTCTCCGGGCTGGCCGACGGCCAGGTCGCGCTGCTGGAGAACCTGCGCTTCGAGCCGGGTGAGACGAGCAAGGACGAGGCCGAGCGTGGGGCGCTCGCCGACCGGCTGGCCGCGCTGGCCGAGCGCTATGTCGGTGACGGCTTCGGCGCCCTGCACCGCAAGCATGCCAGCGTGTACGACGTGCCGGCCCGCCTCCCGCACGCGGCGGGCTATCTGGTGCTCCGCGAGCTGGAGGTGCTACGACAGTTGACCGAGGATCCGGCCCGGCCGTACGCGGTGGTGCTCGGCGGCGCGAAGGTGTCCGACAAGCTCGGGGTCATCAAGAACCTGCTGGGCATGGTGGACCGGCTCCTGGTCGGCGGCGGCATGATGTTCACGTTCCTGGCTGCCCAGGGCCACCAGGTCGGCCGTTCGCTACTCGAGGCTGATCAGCTCGACGCGGTCCGCGGCTACCTCGACGAGGCGAAGGTCCGCGGGGTCGACCTGGTACTCCCGGTCGACGTGGTCGCAGCCACCGAGTTCTCCGCGAATGCGCCGCACGACGTGTACCCGGTCGAGGCGATGCCGGCGGACCGGATCGGGCTGGACATCGGCCCGGCCACCGCGGAACTGTTCGAGCAGCGCCTGCGCGATGCGAAGACGGTCTTCTGGAACGGCCCGATGGGAGTGTTCGAGCTGGCGCCGTACGCGGACGGCACCTGGCGGTTGGCCGACGCGCTGACCAGCATCGACGGGCTTACCGTGGTGGGTGGCGGCGACTCGGCCGCGGCGGTACGCGCGCTCGGGTTCGACGAGGACCGGTTCGGCCACATCTCCACCGGCGGCGGCGCCAGCCTGGAGTACCTGGAAGGCAAGACGCTGCCTGGCCTCGTCGCGCTGGCCGACTGACTGACACCCGATCAGGGAGACACCTGCTGATGGCGACCGCACGTACCCCGGGACCGGTGCGGCGGCCGCTGATGGCCGGCAACTGGAAGATGCACCTGAACCATCTCGAGGCGATCGCGCACGTGCAGAAGCTTGCGTTCGCGCTGTCCCACCGGGACGTCGAGGCAGTCGAGGTGGCGGTGTTGCCGCCGTTTACCTCGCTGCGCTCGGTACAGACGCTGATCACCGGCGACCGGCTCCACCTCACCTTCGGCGCTCAGGACGTCTCCGCGCACGAGAACGGTGCGTATACGGGCGACGTGTCCGCGGCGATGCTGGCCAAGCTCGGCTGCACGTACGTCGTGGTCGGTCACTCCGAGCGGCGCGCGTACCACCATGAGGACGACGCGCTGGTCAACACCAAGGCTCGGCGGGCACTCGGACATGGTCTGACCCCGATCATCTGCATCGGCGAGAGCCTTGAGGTGCGCCGGGCCGGCGAGCACCTGCCGTACACGCTGGCCCAGCTCGACGGTGCGCTGGCCGGGCTGCCGGCGGGCCAGGCCGGCACGGTAGTGATCGCGTACGAGCCGGTCTGGGCGATCGGCACCGGGGAGGTGGCCACCCCGGCTGACGCGCAGGAGGTGTGCGGCGCGATCCGCACCAGGCTTGCCGAGCTGTACTCCGGCGATCTCGCGGACCACTTGCGGATCTTGTACGGCGGCTCGGTCAAGACGGCTAACATCGCTGGCATCATGGCCGAGCCCGACATCGATGGTGCCCTGGTCGGAGGGGCCAGCCTCGATCCGGACGAGTTCGTGGCGATCTGCCGCTACCGTGACCACATAACGGCCTAGCGGCCGGACGTCGTAGGCTTACCTCGGACGGACCGCAGATTGGTCACCCCCGGAGGACGCAGAAAGCGCTGGTAGTACAAAGTGATCATTGCCTTGTCGGTCGTGCTCGTGATCACGAGCGGGTTGCTCATCCTGTTGGTGTTGCTACACAAGGGCAAGGGCGGCGGACTCTCCGACCTGTTCGGTGGCGGTCTGTCCTCCTCGCTCGGCGGCTCGTCGGTGGTGGAGCGCAACCTCGATCGCATCACGGTGGTATGCGGGATCCTCTGGTTCTGCTCGGTTATCGCCCTCGGTCTGCTGTACAAGACCTAGGTCATTCCCGCGCGATTCACCGGTGCAACACGTCCGAAGTTACTTAGACTGTTCAGGCCGCGACCCATCGCGGGTCGGTAAGACCGCAGGAGTGTGCATCAGTGGCAAGTGGCAATGCCATCCGTGGCAGCCGGGTCGGTGCAGGTCCAATGGGCGAGGCCGAGCGGGGCGAGTCGGCGCCGCGATTCTGGGTCTCGTACTGGTGTGCCAACGGACATGAGACGCGGCCGAGCTTCGCCCAGGACGGCGGGGTCGCCGCGCCGGACACCTGGGACTGCCCGCGGTGTGGATTCCCGGCCGGTCAGGATCAGGACAACCCGCCGTCGCCGCCGCGCACCGAGCCGTACAAGACTCATCTCGCCTACGTCCGGGAGCGGCGCACCGATGCCGACGGCGAGGCGATCTTGGCCGAGGCACTGGAGAAGCTGCGCGCCACGGGCCGGCCCTGGTAGCGGCTGCAGCGCTCGTTGGCCGCTGCAGTAGCGGTCGTTAGCCGGTTACCGGACGGGACGGGCGGGGCTTGAGCGTCGTGGTCGGCATCGGTGGCGCCGGCAGCGGGTCGCCGTCGTAGCCGCGAACCGTCCCGAACTCGTGCCCGTCCATCCAGCCGGCCCGCATCCGCACGATCTCCTCGTGGCTGCGGCCGACGAAGTTCCACCACATGATGATCTGCTCGTCGAACGGCTCACCGCCGAGCAGGAGCAGCCGTGCGGACTCCGCGCCGTCGTTGCGCATCGCCAGCTCGGCCCGGCCGGTACCGAGGTAGAGCAGTGGGCCGGGCGCCAGCGGTACCTCGTCGACGATTGCCGAGCCGGTCAGCGGCAGCACGGCGTGCTCGAACTCCGTTCGCAGCGACACCGTGATCGAGCCACCCAGGTCGAGCGCGACCTCGGCACCGACCAGCGGGCTGTAGGTCTGGGCGGGGGAGACCGCGCCAGCGAGCTGACCCGTGATCACGGTGATCCGGCTGCCGGTGCCGAGATCGAGACCAGGACCCTCGGCGACGGGTAGCTCGGGCAGGTGCGCGAAGTCCGGCTCGACCGCGCGGGACCGGTCCGGGAGCGCGACCCACAGCTGCACGCCGTGCAGCAGCGGGGGTGCGCCAGGCGCCGACTCCTCGGAATGCGAAATGCCGCGGCCCGCGGTCATCAAGTTGAGCTGGCCCGGGCGGATCAGCTGCTCGGAGCCGAGGCTGTCCCGGTGCAGCACCTGGCCCTGGACCAGCCAGCTCACCGTCTGTAGGCCGGTGTGCGGGTGCGGCGGGACTTGCATGCCCGGAGTGCCGGCGATGTTCTCCGGACCGTAGTGATCGAGGTAGCACCACGCGCCCACCATCCGCCGCTCCCGGTGCGGCAATGTCCGGGTGACCAGCGTGTTGCGGGGCCCGATCTGGACTTCGCGGCCGCTCAGCAGCTCGCGGACCGGGGTGTCGGCGACCGCGGCCCGGCCGCCGCCGGCGGCCTCCTGGGGCCGGCGCTCGAGATTGCTCACCCTGCCACTGTAGGAGCGCTCGGTGGCCACGGCACGACCTCGGTCGTCCGGCGGTCTGGGGTCCCCTGGGTTCGGGAATACCGCCAGGCGCATTGGTGCTTCCAGCGGTGATTCCACTACTTCGGAGGTGTCTCCATGCCGGCGGTCACCGTCGCGTCCATGCTCCAGCTACCACGGGTGCCGGAAACCGATCCGGCGGTCGAGCACGACCGCCCGGTGATCTCGATCACCACCGCGCCCTCTGGGCTGGAGGGCGAGGGCTTTCCGGTCCGGCGCGCGTTCGCCGGCGTCGACCTGCGCGCGCTCGATCCGTTCATTCACATGGACCAGATGGGCGAGGTGGAGTACGCACCCGGGGAGCCAAAGGGCACTCCGTGGCACCCGCACCGCGGGTTCGAGACCGTCACCTACATGATCGACGGCGAGTTCCGGCATGAGGACTCGAACGGAGGCGGCGGCCTGATCACCAACGGTGACACGCAGTGGATGACCGCGGGCGCTGGGATCCTGCATATCGAGACCCCGCCCGAGCATCTGGTGGCCAGCGGCGGCCTGTTCCACGGATTCCAGCTGTGGGTCAACCTGCCCCGGACACTGAAGTTCGCCCCGCCGCGGTACCAGGACATCCGGGCCGGCCGGGTGGCGCTGCTGTCGTCCGCGGACGGCGGTGCGCTGCTGCGGGTCATCGCCGGCGAGGTCGCCGGCCATTCCGGACCCGGAGTCACCCACACCCCGATCAGCCTGGTGCACGCCACGCTGAGCCCCGGCGCGTCGCTGCGGCTCCCGTGGCGGCCCGACTTCAACGCACTCGTCTACGTCATGAACGGTCGGGGCACGGTAGGCGCCGAGCAGCGCCCGATTCGGCAGGGCCAGCTCGCCGTCTACGGTCCGGGCGACACGATCTCGGTGGCCGCCGACTCGCACCAGGAGTCGCGCAGCCCGAACATGGACGTGCTCATCCTCGGCGGCGCGCCGATCAGGGAGCCGGTCGTGGCCTACGGTCCGTTCGTGATGAACACGAAGGCCGAGCTGATCCAGGCGTACGAGGACTACCAGGCTGGCCGCCTCGGCTCGATTCCGGCTGCGCACTCCGCGGTTCGGATCGACACCACATCCGACGAGGCCGGTGGGACCGGCGCGGCGGCCGACCAGTAATGGCCGACGACGACGACGCCCGCACTCGGGTGGTCGACAACCCGGAACGACACCGATTCGAGCTGCTGCTCGATGATGCGGTGGTCGGCTTCGTTCTCTACCGGCTATTGCCGGGCCGGATCGTGTTCATCCATACCGAGATCCAGCCCGAGTTCGAAGGCCGCGGGCTGGGTAGCCGGCTTGCCTCGGCCGTACTCGATACCGCCCGGTCCCGCGGTCTGGCCGTGGTGCCCGATTGCCCGTTCATCTCCGCGTACATTCGCGACCATCCCGAATACGCCGATCTGGTCCAGCACGACCATGCTGGGTAACCATTAGCAGCAGCGCAGATCGACGGAGGGATATCACCATGGTTCTATCGAGCCGGCGCCAGGCCGGGCTGGCGGCGCTGGCGCGAGTCTGGCGGCACACCCACACGCCCGGCAGCCCGAGCGTGGGTGAGCTAGCCGGCGCCGTGCCGAGGATGCTGGGGGCGCGTCTACGCGGGTCCTACCAGGACGTCTCCTGGGGGCGGCTGGCGCTGGTGGCGGCCGGCACCGCATACATCCTCTCGCCGATCGACCTGCTGCCCGAGGCGCTGCTGTCCGTCGTCGGGTTGGCCGACGACGCCGTCGTAGCGGTGTGGGTGACCGGCGCGCTGTTGGACGAGACCATGCGCTTCGTCGAGTGGGAGCAGTCCCGGGCGACGGTTCCCGGCGAGACCGAGTAGCACCTCCCGCCACTCCGACGCGCCGGGTAGCGCAGACCATTCCAGCTCTGGCCTCGTTAATGCGATCTTGAGCTGGATCTTGGGTAGAAATGTCCATCCATGTCAGGGGGCTAGCGATCCTTGATCGCAGTACGCGGCCCGAGCCGGTTACGTGCACCTTTGGAAGGGCATGGCCCAGGACCTTGATGGCTCAGGGCGAAGCGAGGCGGATCAGCGAGGTCGGGAGCTGGGCAGCGGCGGCACGGTCGAGCAGCCACAGCGTGCGGTGCCGCCCGAGCGCGCCGGCGGCCGGTACCTGGACCGGGCCCGCGCCGGCCAGCGCCATTCGCACTGCCGGCGCCTTCTCCGCGCCGGCCGCGACCAGCCAGACCTCCTTGGCGGTGCGGATTGCCGGCAGCGTCAGCGTGATCCGGATCGGCGGGGGCTTGGGCGAGCCCCGCACCGCGACGACCGGGCGATCCTCGTAGAGCGCCGGCATACCGGGGAACAGCGACGCGACATGGCCGTCCGGTCCGATGCCGAGCAACAGCGCATCGAACGACGGCACCTCGCCGTGATCCTCCGGATGAGTGGCGGCGCGCAGCTCGGCGGCGTACCGCATCGCGGCCGCCTCCGGGTCACCGCCGTCCGAGCCGTCCGAGGTCGGCATCGGATGCACCCGATCGGGCGACAGGTCGACGGCATCGAGCAGCGCGGCCCTGGCCTGGGTCTCGTTGCGGTCCGGATGCCCCCTGGGCAGGAACCGTTCGTCCCCCCACCAGACCTCCACCGCATGCCAGTCCACCGCATCCCGGGCTGGGGACCCGGCCAGTGCGGCGAGCACGGCAGTGCCGACTCCGCCGCCGGTGAGTACCACCGAGGCGAGGCTGGCTGCCGACTGCACGTCGACCAGCCGGGTGACCAGTCGTGCGGCCACGGCCTGCGCGAGCAGGTCCGCGTCCCGGTGCACCAGCACCACCGGCGCGCTCATGACGAATCCAGCGTGGCCAGCGTGTTGGCATAGGTGTCGTCGGGATCGAGCCGGCGTAGCTCCTCCGCGATCAGCTCCCAGGTGTCCCGACGTTTCAGCGCTACAGAGCGATCCGGGCGGCCGGGCACCGACAGCATGGCAAGCACACCGTCCGGTCGGGTCAGTGCGATATCGCCGGTACGGTTCGCCAGCGTAAGCCTGGCCTCGGTTAGGCCGGGCCCAGCGGTGTCGGTCCGGTTCACCGGCACCTTAAGTCGGTTCGCAAGCCAGTGCACGAGTAGTTCAGCGCTCGGGTTGCCGGCCTCGGCGCCAACCGAGGCGGCCACGATGTCCGCCGGTGGCGGACTGTCCAGCGCGGCCGCCAGCATCGACCGCCACGGAGTCAGCCGGGTCCATGCCAGGTCGGTGTCACCGGGCGAGAAGCGCATCGCGCGCTCCCGCAGCGCTCCAATCGGGTCCGGTTCGAGGGCGGCATCGGTGATCCGTCGGTGTCCGAGCACGCCGACCGGATCGGTGGCCGGCGTGGCCGGCGCAGCACCGGGCCACCAGACCACCACCGGCGCGTCCGGCAGCAGCAGCGGCGCCACTACCGACTCCGGGTGCCGGGCCAGCTCACCGTGCAGCCGCAGCACTGCGGTTTCACCGGGCCCGGCGGTTCCGCCGACGCTGACCGACGCATCCAGCCGAGCCTCCGCCGAGCCAGGCGCGCTGATCAGTGCAAGCACCCGGGGCGGATGCTCCCTGGCCGCGTGCGTGGCGGCACTCAGCGCGTACTCGCAGTCGTCCTCGTCGGCCACGATGACCAGCGTGAGCACCATGCCCATGGCCGGCGAGCCGGCCACCCGGCGTGCCTCGAGAAACGCCCAGGCCACCCGGGACGAGGTCGTGGACGTCAGGTCGAGAGTCATCGTCGCCACCCGTCCGGTCGGCCACCCGCCGTAGGGGCGGTCACGGCCGCCGCCAGCCCCGGTCGTCCCTGGCCAGCATCTCGTCCGCCGAGTCCGGCCCCCAGGTGCCGGCCGGGTACTGCTCGGGTTTGCCGCCAGAGGCCCAGAACCCGGTGATCGGATCGACGATCTGCCACGACAGCTCCACCTCCTCGTGTCCCGGGAACAGCGGCGGATCGCCGAGCAGCACATCCAGCAGCAGCCGCTCGTACGCCTCCGGCGAGGACTCGGTGAATGACTTGCCGTAGGTGAAGTCCATCGTGACGTCGCGCACTTCCATCGCCGTCCCCGGCACCTTGGAGCCGAACCTGACGGTGACCCCCTCGTCCGGCTGGATCCGCATGACCAGCGCGTTCTGACCCAGCTCCTCAGTCGCGGTGGCGGTGAACGGCAGGTGTGGCGCGCGGTGGAAGACCACGGCGATCTCGGTGACCCGGCGGCCCAGCCGCTTGCCGGTGCGCAGGTAGAACGGGACCCCGGCCCAGCGCCGGGTGTCCACCTCGAGCCGCACGGCAGCGTAGGTCTCGGTAGTGGAGATTGGTGAGATGCCGTCCTCCTCAAGGAAGCCGTGCACGAACTCGCCGCCCTGCCAGCCGGCCTCGTACTGGCCGCGCGCGGTGCCGGTGGCCAGGTCCGCCGGCAACCGAACCGCGGACAGCGCCTTGATCTTCTCCAGTCGCAGATCATGTGCGTGGAACGAGACCGGCTCCTCCATCGCGGTCAGCGCGAGCAACTGGAGCAGGTGATTCTGCAGCACGTCCCGGGCGGCGCCGATGCCGTCGTAGTAGCCCGCCCGGCCGCCGATCCCGATGTCCTCGGCCATGGTGATCTGCACGTGATCGACGTAGCCGCGGTTCCAGATCGGTTCGTACATCTC
The DNA here is from genome assembly GCA_035263265.1 of Actinomycetes bacterium. Taxonomy (GTDB): domain Bacteria; phylum Actinomycetota; class Actinomycetes; order JAKEEW01; family JAKEEW01; genus DATAFN01. The sequence goes on along the minus strand of DATFRM010000270.1, from coordinate 5,874 downwards.
GTTCGCGAATCGCAGGGCCAGGATGTTCTGGACCGTCTCCTTGCCGAGGTAGTGGTCGATGCGGAACACGCTGCCAGGCGGAAACACCGCATCCACCATCCGGTTGAGCTCCCGCGCGCTGGCCAGATCATGTCCGAATGGCTTCTCCACCACCACCCGGCGCCAGGCCCCCGGCTTGCTGGTGGCCAGTCCGTGCTGCTTGAGCTGTGCGACCACGTGCGGGAAGAACTTCGGCGGCACCGACAGGTAGAACGCGTGGTTGCCGACGGTGCCACGCGACTGGTCCAGCTCTTCCACGGTCTGGCGGAGCCGGTCGAAAGCGGCATCGTCGTCGAACTCGCCGGGCACGAATCGGAAGCCCTCGGACAGCTGCTTCCATACCTCGTCCCGGAACGGGGTTCGCGCGTGCTCCTTGACCGCGTCGTGCACGACTTGAGCGAAGTCCTGCTCGGCCCAGTCCCGCCGGGCGAAGCCGACCAGCGCGAACGAGGGCGGTAGCAGACCGCGATTGGCCAGGTCATAGACCGCGGGCATCAGCTTGCGGCGGGCCAGGTCGCCGGTGACTCCGAAGATCACCAGCCCGCACGGCCCGGCGATCCGGGGCAGCCGCCGATCGGCTGGATCCCGTAGCGGGTTCTGGTAGCCGATGACCAGGTCGGCCATCTCGGTCACCGATCCACCTCGAAACTGGCGGCGAGCTCGTCGACCGCCGTGAGCAACTGGGCCAGGCCCTTGGCCCGGTCGAGCAGGTGCAGCCGGAGCACGGTTCGGCCCCGCGAGGTAAGGGCGCCGAGGTCGCCCAGCGCCTGAGCGAGCTGGAGCGAGCCGAACGTGAATGGCCTGCCGGCGATCGGTACGTCCGTGGCCGGCTCACCAGTCACCTGCAGGAAGGTGCCGATCGGCGGGCCGCCCTTGTGGTACTGCCCGGTGGAATGCAGGAACCGCGGTCCCCAGCCGAACGTGACCGCCCGGCCCGACAGCCGGTCGGCCAGCACCGGCCGCAGCCTGGCCGCCTCGGCCTGACCGAACCGGTCGAGATAGGCCATGATCGCCAGATAGCCGCCAAGCGGGGTGGCCGTGGCCAGCGTGGCGAGCGCACCGGGCAGATCGGTGACCGAGGGAAACTGCGAGCCGTCGCCGTAGATCGCAACCGAGTCGTCTACGCACAGCGGCCCGCCCACCGGCAGCGCCGTCCCAGCCGCAAGCTGGTCCAGCAACGCGCCCGTGTTTTCCTTCGACTCGGCAACGTTCGGCTGGTCGAACGGGTTGATCTCAAGCTGCACGCCGGCGATCGCGGTGGCGTACTCCCAGAGCAGGAACAGTGCCCCCAGCGAGCCGGATACCGCGATGTCGGCGCGACCGGGGCCGAGTGCGACTCGGACCGTGTCCGATCCGGCACCGGTCCAACCGGGATCCTTGGTGCGGTCCACCACGACCGGCAGGATGCCCCGGCCGTGCTTGCCGGTGGATTCGGCGATCAGCTGCTCGATCCAGTCCGGCAGGCCAGCGAACCCAGGGTCGGTCTCGGCGAGCACGAGCTTGTCCCGGCCGGTGCGGGCCGCGGCACCGAGCGCCGCGCCGAGCAGCAGTCCGGGATTGTCGGTGTCCGGCCCCAGCTGGTCGGCCAGATCGGCCGCCGCATCCAGCAGGCCGGCCACATCGTCCCCGGCCAGGGCACTCGGGACCAGCCCGAACGCGGACAGCGCCGAATAGCGACCGCCGACGTTCGGGTCGGATAGCACTAGGTGGTAGCCAGCATCCCGGGCATACCGTTCCAGCGGCGAGCCCGGGTCGGTCACCACGACGAACCGCCGGGCCACCGCCGCATCATCGAGTCCGGCGTCCCGGAAAGCCTGCTCGTAGACCCGCCGATGGCTGTCCGTCTCGATCGTGGTGCCGCTCTTGCTGGCAACCACGACGACCGTGCGGTCCAGCCGATGCGTCACGGCTCCCGCTACCTGCTCCGGGTCGGTCGTATCCAGCGCGGTCAGCTCGACATCGGCTGCGCGGCAGATGACCTCCGGCGCGAGCGAAGAACCGCCCATACCGGCCAGCACGACATGATCGAGGCCGTCCGCGCGTACTTCGGCGCGCAACGCATCCAGCCGGGGGAGCAGAGCGCGGGAGCTGGTCGGCAGGTCGAGCCAGCCGAGCCTGATCGCGGCCTCGGCCGCAGCCTGCGGACCCCACAAGCCGGCGTCGCGCGCGGCTAGGCGGTCCGGTACTCCGGCCTGGACCAGGCGGGCGGTCTCCGCGGTCGCGAGCTCGAGCAGCCGCGGGTCCTCGATCTCGACCCGGGTCTGGGTCACGACAATCGCTCCATCTCCGACTTGATCTCGCCGAGCAGCTCCTGCCAGGAATTACAGAACTTCTCCACGCCCTCCCGCTCGAGCACATCGACCACGTCCTGATAGGGGATGCCGAGCCGCTCGAGCCGGTCGAGCACGTCCTGGGACTCCTGGTACCGCCCACGGACCGTGTCACCGGTGACCTTCCCGTGATCGGCGAACGCCTCGAGAGTGGCCTGCGGCATCGTGTTGACGACCCCTTCGGTGATCAGCTCCTCTACGTACATCGTGTCCGGGTAGGCCGGGTCCTTGACCCCGGTCGACGCCCATAGCGGCCGCTGCGGCCGGGCTCCGGCGGCAGCCAGCGCCTCCCAGCGCGGGGTGCTGAACGCGCGCTCGTAGTGCTGGAACGCGAGGCGGGCGTTGGCGATCGCCGCCTTCCCCCGCAGTTGCGCCGCCTCGGGCGTGCCGAGCTTGTCCAGCCGCTTGTCCACCTCGGTGTCCACCCGGCTGACGAAGAACGAGGCCACCGACGTGATTGTGGCCAGGTCGTGGCCGGCCCGCTTGGCTTGCTCGAGCCCGGTCATGAACGCGTCCATTACCTGGTCGTAGCGGTCCAGCGAGAAGATCAGCGTGACGTTGATCGAGATACCTTCGGCCAGGCAGGTCGTGATCGCGGGCAGCCCAGCCGGGGTCGCCGGGATCTTGACGAACGCGTTCGGCCGGTCGACCAGCCACCACAACAATCGCGCCTCGTCGGTGGTGCAGGTGGTGTCCGCGGCCAGTCGAGGATCTACCTCGATGGAGACCCGGCCATCTACCCCGGCGGTCCGGTCGTTGGCCGGTCGGAGCAGATCGGCCGCGGCGCGCACGTCGTGCGTCGTCACCAGCCGGGACACCTCGTCGACGGTCATCCCGAGTCCGGCGTAGCCGCGCATCTCGTCGTCGTACAGGTCGCTGTCGCTGATCGCCTTCTGGAAGATGGTCGGATTGCTGGTGACCCCGACGACGGCCCAGTTGGCGATGTGGTCGGCCAGCGTGCCGGACACCAGCCGTTGCCTGGACAGGTCGTCCAGCCAGATTGCCACCCCAGCGGCGGAAAGCCGGCGGAGATTCTCGTCCATCCTTCGTTCCTCCTCCTTGCTACTCCGCGTGCAGCGGTCCGGTCGTGGTCAGCCCGAGCCCCGGGCGGCTACCTTGGCCAGACTGTCCCGGGCGGCCTGCACTACGTGCTCACTAGTAACACCGAACTGCTCGTAGAGGATCCGGTAAGCGGCGGATGCGCCGTAGTGATCCAGGCCGACGACCTCGCCGGTATCGCCGACTAGCCGGTGCCAGGTCATCGGCACTGCCGCCTCGACCGCGACCCGGGCCCGGACCGATGGCAGCAGTACGTCGTCTCGGTAGGCCTGCTCTTGCGCGTCGAACCACTCCAAGCACGGCATCGAGACCACTCGGGTCGGGATTCCGTCGGCCTCCAGCGTCTCCCGCGCGGCGACCGCAAGCTGCACCTCGCTGCCGGTGCCGATCAGGATCACCTGCGGGCTGCCACTGCCGGCCTCGACCAGCGTGTAGCCGCCCCGAGCGACGCCCTCAGCCGAGCTGAACCCGGTTGTCGGCGACCGGTCGAGCGTCGGCACGTTCTGCCTGGTCAGGCAGAGCCCGGCGGGCCGGTCGTGATGCTCGAGGACGGTCCGCCAGGCCACCGTCACCTCGTTCGCGTCGGCCGGCCGCACGATGTCCAGGCCCGGGATGGCCCGCAACGCGGCCAGATGCTCCACCGGCTGGTGGGTCGGGCCGTCCTCGCCGAGCCCGATCGAGTCGTGCGTCCACACGTAGATCGCCGGCGCGTGCATCAGCGCGGCCAGCCGGACCGATGCCCGCATGTAGTCGCTGAACACTAGGAACGTGCCGCCGTACGGCCTGATCCCGCCGTATAGCGCCATCCCGTTCATGGCCGCGCCCATCGCATGTTCGCGAACCCCGAAGTGAATGTTCCGGCCGTATGGACTCGCATCCTTGGCCCCGGACTCGACCGGCAGGAAGGCAGGCTCACCCTCGATGTAGGTGTTGTTCGACTCGTGCAGGTCGGCACTGCCACCGAACAGCTCCGGCAGCACCGGCGCAATCGCGTTGAGCACCGCGCCGGATGCCTTCCTGGTCGCGATGTCCTTACCCGGCTCGAACTCGGGCAGCTTGGCCTGCCAGCCGTCCGGCAACCTCCGGGACAGCATCCGATCCAGCTCGGCGGCCCGTTCCGGTTGCTCGGCGCGCCACAGATCGAAGTGCTGTTGCCAGCGTCCGTGTAGGTCCCGGCCGCGGTCCTGCACCGTACGGGCGTGCGCGAGCAGCTCGTCCGGCAGCTGGAACGTCGCGTCCGGGTCCAGACCGAGCACGCGTTTCGTGGCCGCCACTTCGTCGGCGCCGAGCGCCGCTCCGTGGGCCTTGCCGGTGTTCTGCGCGTGCGGCGCCGGCCAGGCGATGATCGAGCGAGACGCGATGATCGAGGGCCGGTCGGTGACGTCCCGAGCGGTGCGCAGCGCCCGGTCGAGCGCGGCCACGTCCTCGGCGTCGTCGACCCGCTGGGTGTGCCAGCCGTAGGCCGCGTACCGGGCGAGCACGTCCTCGCTGAACGCAACGTTCGTGTTGCCGTCGATCGAGATGTGGTTGTCGTCGTAGAGCACGACCAGGCTGCCAAGCCGCTGGTGTCCGGCCAGGCTGGACGCCTCCGAGGCGACGCCCTCCTCCATGTCGCCGTCCGAGGCGAAAACCCAGATCGTGTGATCGAACAGACTCTCGCCCTGCGGCGTGTCCGGATCCATCAGGCCGCGGAGCCGGCGGGCGGCCATGGCCATGCCGACCGCGTTGCCCACGCCCTGACCGAGCGGCCCGGTGGTGGTCTCGATGCCCGGAGCGTGACCGTACTCCGGATGACCGGGTGTGCGGCTGCCCCAGGACCGGTACGCCTTGATGTCGTCGAGCGTCAGCCCGTAGCCGGACAGGAACAGCTGGATGTACAGCGTGAGGCTGCTGTGCCCCGCGGACAGGATGAAGCGGTCCCGGCCGAGCCAGTGCGGGTCGCTCGGATCATGCCGGAGCAGCCGCTGGAACAGCAGGAACGCGGCCGGAGCAAGGCTCATCGCGGTTCCGGGATGGCCGCTACCGGCGGCCTCCACCGCGTCCATCGCCAGCGCCCGGATGATGTCGACGGTGCGGCGGTCCAGGTCCGTCCACTCGAGCTCGGTCTGGTCCCGCGCGGAAGCCGCGCCGTCGGTACCGGCGGCGGCGCTTTCGTTGCTCCCGAGGTCTGCACTGGTCACGTGATCAGAATCCTTCCGGCCTGGGCGTTATGACGGACCGGCCGAGGTCCGCGCCGCAATTTCCGAGCCTACCCAGGCCGATTGGACCCAACCGGGGCCGCCGCGCACCTTGGCCGTTTCCGGTCGTTACAGTTGGGACGTCGTAACCGCCGATCATCCGCCCTGCTGCTGGTCCCGTCCTTCGTCCTCTCGTCCGAGGTGTATGTGTCCGCGCTCGAGTCCGGTTCGCCGCCGATGGTCGCCGTTGGCGGACCCGGAACAGCTTC
>DATFRM010000269.1:0-5643 GCA_035263265.1 Actinomycetes bacterium | reverse complement strand
GCACGGGTAGAGGTGGGGGGCGGGTTCAGGGAACCCGCCCCCCACGCCGGTGGCGACCTCTTAGGTGCTACGGGACTGCGATGCTTGATCGGGCAGCTCGACGTCTCCCCAAGGTTGGCGTCCATTGCCGCACCCGTATGGGTGGGCCACACATTTCTCGGGAACCCGGCGAATTGGCGGTGCGCGGGTGCAACGAGCGCAGACGCAGCCCCCCGTCCCCCTACGAAATCCCTAGTCTGACCTGGGACATCGTCTCCTTCGCCGGACATGCCGACAAGACCCCGCAAGCCATCTGCGGACAGAAAGTGTCACCCGCTGGGGAATGTCCGAACAGGCATGCCTTTGGGGCGGGCCCGGGGTTCCTGCGGGGGAGTTTTAGGAACCCCGGACCCGCGCTTGAGCGCGAACGTCCGGCATCGTCCGCTCGGATCGTTTCGCTTTGCTTGTGCATGCGGCGGCTATTACACCGCAGACCGTGATCAGTACGGTAATGCAGACGGTCGGCAGTTCGGGGCGGGCCCGAGGCTCCCGCCCGGGGGGTTAGGAACCCCGGACCCGCGTCTGGAACGCCTTCCTACCTTGAGGGCGTCCAGCGGCGTCTATTCGTTACACCCGGTTCGACTACCGGGTGACCACCAGCAAGCCGCTCCGAGTCACCGCTGGCAACCGCGAGGTCGCGCCGGGTAGAGGTAGTGGGACAGGCGACCCCGCTGCCCGGCGCTTCGCCGCGGGTGTGCGGTGTCGCGGGCTGCGATGGACGGAGCGCGATGCGAGTGAGCGGGATCGCGGGGGCGGCGCTGCTGGCCGTGCTCGTCACCTCCTGTTCCCCCGCTGATCCACCAGCCGGGAAGGCGCCTTCGGCCTCCGCGTCGGTATCGAACCAGACGCCCGGATCGGCCACGCCGGGCACGCCCGCGCAGCCCGAGGTGCCGCTCGCGCTGGTCATGCATCCCACCCGATCACCACTCGACCTCGGCCTGGCTCAGGCTCGGGCGCTAGTGGCCGGCCGGATCACGACCTGGGCCGAACTTGGCGCCGACGGGGGCAGGCTCCACGTGGTCGACCGTATCGACGACGTTGCGCGGGATCTGGACGCGCTCGCCGCCATTCCCGCCACCGCGGTTGGCCCGACCGTCCGGGTCGTGACCGTCGACCACCGCCACCCGCTGCGCGACCGCGACCGCTATCCGCTGACCGTGCCGGCGCCGGTCGGGACGGATCCGGCCTCGCTCAGTCCGGTCACGACCGTCGCCGTGGTCGGCGATGTGATGCTGGGCCGGCGGGTGGGGCGGGCGCTGGCCGCTGAAGGTAACTTCGCGGCTGCGCTGGAACCGACTCGGCGCCGGCTGGCCGCCTCCGACATAACCGCGGGCAACCTGGAGTCCACGCTCTCCACAGCCGGTGCACCGCGCCAAGGTGGTGACTCGTTCGCGGCCGATCCGCGGGTGCTGGCCGGGCTGCGCCTGGCCGGCTTCGACGTGCTGTCCCTGGCCAACAATCACAGCGGGGATTTCGGCTTGCGCGCTTTGATCGACACAGTCGATCGGGTCGCTGCCGCGCGCATCGCACCGGTCGGGGCCGGGCGCAACTTGAATCGGGCCCGGCAGCCGGCGGTGGTGGAGCGAAATGGGATCATGTTCGGCTTTCTGGCGTTTAACGCGATCGGCGAGACACCGGCCGCTGGTCGTGACACCCCTGGTGCGGCGAGGATCCGGATGCCGCCGCGAACCGGGCCGCTGAACGGGACCGATCTGCGGGCGATGCAAGCCGCGGTGCGCCGGCTGAATGCGAAGGCGGATGTCGTGGTGGTGCTTCCGCACTGGGGCGATCAGTACACGAACCGGCCGGTGCCGGAGCAGCGCCGAGTGGCGCGGGCGCTGATCGACGCCGGGGCCGATCTGATCGTGGGCGGGCACCCGCACTGGGTGCAGGGGATCGAGCTGTACCGGGATCGGCTGATCGCGCATTCGCTTGGCAACTACGTGTTCGACATGGACTTCTCCCGGCCTACTCGGGAGGGGGTCATCCTCGAGCTGACGTTTTGGGGGAGTGACCTGAAGGCGGCCGAGCTCATTCCGGTCGTGATCGGCTCGGATTTCGCCCCTCGGGTGGTGACCGGCGCAGCCGCGGACCGTATTCTGCGCCGGATCTGGCAGACCAGCGGCCGGCCGTTCAGCGTGGCCAGGTTCGCAGCGCCTCGTTGAGCAGACGCGCAACCCGGCCAAGCTGGCGGCGGTTCACGACCGAGAGCCGGTCCGCCGCGCTGTGGTACTCCGGATACGGCGTCGAGCCGATCCGAGCCGCGGCCAGCCCGGCCCGCTCGAACGACCAGTGGTCGCTGGCCTGGTTGTCCGCGCACCGGCGCACCGAGATGTCCAATCGACGCGCAACCCGGACCAGCCGGTCCGCGACCGTCTCCGGGCCGAGTCCACCGGTGCACACCGGCACCCGGGAACCAACTCCGACCCGATCCAGCGAGATCATGCCGAGCAACGCTCGCCGACCGCTCCGGTCGAGGTCGGCCACGTACGCGCGGGAGCCGAAGTGGTGGCGGTTGTCGCCGGCTCCGCGCGGTTCCTCGGCCCCGAACGCGATGAAAACGACCGGCACCTCGGGCGGGGCATCGGCCAAGAGCCGGGCGGTTTCGAGCAGGACCGCTACCCCGGAGGCGTTGTCCTCGGCGCCGGGAGCCTGCGGCACTGTGTCCAGGTGCGCGCCCACGACCAGGTGCGGTCGGTCCGGATCGAAGTCAGTGGGCTCAGCGATGACGTTGCGGGTGCGCCCGGCCGGCACCGGAACCCCCCACGATATGCCAGCCGGAACCGGGACGGACTGCAGGCGGACCCGATAACCGAGGTCGCGCAGCCTGCGCTCCGCCAGCTCGGCCGCCTCCCGGTATGCCGGTGCTGTGGCTTCGCGCGGTCCGATCCGCTCGGACAGGGTCCGGATCGTGGCAACTACCCGGTCGATGTCGAGCCGGGCCGGAGCGGTGCGGGTCGCTGACGGGCTTGGCGCGGACGGGCTTGGTTGGGGGGACAGCGGTTGGGACAGTGTCGGCGCCGGCGTCGACACGGCCGATCGTGCCGCACCGGGCCGGTCCGAGCCGGCCTCGGAGCAGCCGGCCAATAGCGCCAGGCCAAGCCCGACGGTCACTGTCCGGATCGGCCGCACCGTCGTGCGCCGCATGCCAGCGAGCGTACGTCGGGCGGTTCCGCTCCCGAGCCGGTGCGGCGGAAGGACCGGCCCCGAAGAATTTGCCAACCGGTACCAATCCGGAGCCCTCGTGGTGCCGAATCCCTCGATGAGCTAGCCAACCGGCGAGCGGGCGCCGATCAATTCGACGCCGCAGGTACTGGTCAAGTGATCGGCCAGGAGTCACATTGGGCACAGTGAATGAGTCACCGCGACGGTCCCGAGGCCGGATGCGGGTGCCGCCCGGCGGGGATCCGGCCCGCTCCGGTGAGTTCGCGCTGGCTGCAGATGAGAGCCTCGAGGGGTTACTCGGCCAAGTGGCCAAGGGGGACCAGCGCGCGTTCGAGCTGGTCTTCGAGCGAGTCGCCGCACCGGTCTACGGCATTGTCCGGCGGGTGCTGCGTGACCCGGCGCAGTCCGAGGAGATCGCCCAAGAGGTCATGCTCGAGATCTGGCGGCAGGCGGCCCGGTTCAGCGTCGAGCGCGGCAGCGCGCTCTCCTGGGTCATGACCATCGCGCACCGGCGCGCCGTCGACCGGGTCCGGACCGAGGCGGCAGCGAGCGCTCGAAGCGCCAGGGCGCTGTGGCAGGACAACCGGACCGAGTACGACCAAGTGGCCGAACAGGTCGAGGTACGCCTCGAACAGGAGCGGGTCAGGCGGTGCCTGGAGACGCTCACCGAGTTGCAGCGTGAGTCGGTCGATCTCGCGTACTACGGCGGTTACACCTACCGCGAGGTCGGCGAGCTGCTCGGGGTAGCTCTGGGCACGGTCAAGACGCGGCTGCGCGACGGTTTGATCCGGATGCGGGACTGTCTGGGGGTGGCGCGGTGAACGCGGACATCCACACCCTCACCGGGGCCTATGCGGCCAACGCACTGCCCGCCGATGAACGGGTCGATTTCGAACGGCACCTGCGGATGTGCGAGGCCTGCGGGAACGAGGTGCGCGAGCTGCAGGCAACGACCGCACTGCTCGGCGTGGCCGCCGCGCTGCCGCCGCCACCGGGGCTTCGGGAGCGGGTGCTGGCCGAGATCGGCCGGGTCCGCCAGCTCGGTCCCGAACTCCGCCCGGTTCCGCGCGACCAGGCATACCAGTCCGGCCCGCCGTCGCGGTTCGCCCACTGGACCCGGCGCGCGGTCGCGGTCGGGATCGCTGCGCTCGTGCTGGCCGTGGCCGGTCTGGGCGTGGTCACCTACCAGCAACGCCAGGACCTACGACAGGCGAACGCCGAGGTCGCGAGCGCCCAGGCGGTCGAGGAGCTGCTGACCGCACCCGACGCCACATTCAGCAGGGCGACCAGCGGCGACGTGTCCGGCACCGTGGTCTCCTCCAAGCAGCGCGACGAGGCGGTGTTCATCAGCTCCGGGCTGCCCGCGGTGCCCGCGGACAAGACCTACCAGCTCTGGGTCATCGGCCCGTCCGGGCCGACCAGTGCGGGACTGCTCGCGCTCGGCGACAGCGGATCCACTACCCCGGCGGTGGCCTCCGACACCGCCCAGGCGCAGTCGCTCGCGGTGACCATGGAGCCGGCCGGCGGGTCGCCGCAACCGACCGGGGACATCCTGGTGCAGGTCGAGCTGCCCGCCTAACAGCAATTTGTCGACGTGGCGGGCTGGCACCGAAGTGACTCGTGGTGCACAATGAGGTAGCTGATCACCGGGAGTCCGGCGAGCTGAGGTCGTTGGGGAAGGCGCACCTCGAAGCGAGCCAGGAGGTTCCGGTGACCACACGTGGCGTGCTTTACGTCCACTCGGCGCCGTCCGCGCTGTGCCCGCACATCGAGTGGGCCGCGGGCGGGGTTCTCGGCGCACACGCGAAATTCGACTGGATCACCCAGCCGGCGGCGCCGTCCACTTGGCGTAGCGAGCTGTCCTGGCAGGGCGAGGTCGGCACCGCATCGCGGCTCGCCTCCGCGCTGCGCGGCTGGGAGCATCTGCGGTTCGAGGTGACCGAGGACCCGTCCACCGGATACGAGGGGGAGCGCTACAGTTACACGCCCACCCTGGGACTCTTCCATGCGATGACCGGTGTGCACGGCGACATCGTGATCCCGGAAGATCGGCTGCGCGCGGCCGTGGCGAAAGCCCACAGCGGTCAGTCCGATCTGGAAACCGAGGTGGCCCGGCTGCTCGGCCGCGCTTGGGACGACGAGCTCGAACCGTTCCGGTACGCCGGGGACGGTGCCCCAGTGCGCTGGCTCCATCAGGTCGGCTGACCCGTTATTGCCGCAACTCTCTGGTAAGTCCTGCCGGTAAGACTCGATTCAGTCGGCAATTCCCTACACACCGAGCGTGCCGGTCGAACCGCGTTCCTGGCACCTGCGTGCCAGTTCGTGCGGGGTATCTCCCCGTGCAAGCGCATGCCGTTTCCCGGACAAGGGGGCTACACAATGGCGGTACGGCCTGCATTAACCGGAGCACTCGCTCCATCCCGTGTCACCCGCCGCCTA
>DATFRM010000268.1:0-10187 GCA_035263265.1 Actinomycetes bacterium | reverse complement strand
CGCGGACGTAGCCTGTCAGCGTGGCCAGCCCGCTTCTCGACCTGCCCGGCGCGGTGCCCGGTGACCCGCCGGATGCCGACATTGCCGCGCATTACGGCGACCCGCTCCGGGAGCAGCGCAACCTGGTGGCGGGCACCGGCTTCGTGGATCTGTCCAATCGTGACGTAGTGACGGTGGCCGGTCCGGACCGGCTGCGCTGGCTGCATTCGCTGCTGAGCCAGCATCTGGACCCACTGCCACCCGGCCCGGCCGGTGGGACCGATGCGTTGCTGCTGAGCCCGAACGGCCATGTCGAGTACGCGATGGCCGTGCTAGATGACGGCGAGCGGACCTGGCTGCACACCGAGCCGGACTGCGGCCCGCCGCTGGCCGCGTTCCTCGACTCGATGCGGTTCCTGCTCCGGGTAGAGGTCACCGACGTCAGCGACGGATACGCGATCGTGTGGGAGCCGGGCGCAGAACCGCACCCGCGTTACCAGTCCCGGCTGCGCAGCGATCGGCTCGGCGGTCGGGACCTGTTCGTGCCCAGGGCGGAGCTGTCCGACTACGCGACGCAGGCGGGATCACCGGCCGGGATGTGGCCGTACGAGGCGCTGCGGATCGCCGCCCACCAGCCGCGGGCCGGGCTGGACACCGACCAGCGCACCATCCCCAACGAAGTCGGCTGGTTCGGCACCGCGGTACATCCGGACAAGGGCTGCTACCGCGGCCAGGAGACCGTCGCCCGGGTGCACAACCTCGGGCGACCGCCGCGCCGGCTGGTGTTCCTGCACCTGGACGGCTCGGTCGAGACCTTGCCCGGACACGGCGCGGTCGTCGAGTACGAGGGCCGGCAGGTCGGTACGGTCGGCTCGGCCTCCCGGCACTACGAGCTGGGTCCGATCGCGCTGGCGCTGGTGAAGCGCACGGTTCCGGTGGATGCGCCGCTGCTCGCCGGTGGGGTCGCGGCCGCACAGGAGATCGTGGTCGACCCGGAGGCCGGCCTGCACTTCCGGGTCGCCCGCGCCTAGGTCGGCGCGCGCTCAGATCTCGAGAAGCACGGTGAACGGGCCGTCGTTGGTCAGTTCGAGGCGCATCTGCGCGCCGAACTCGCCGATCTCCACTTTGGCACCGAGCCGGCGCAGCGCGGCGACCACCTCGTCCACCAGCGGTTCTGCCATTGGGCCAGGAGCCGCCGCGGCCCAGGTCGGCCGCCGTCCCTTGCGGGCGTCGCCGTACAGCGTGAACTGACTGATAACCAGCAACGGCGCGCCGAGCTCGGAGCAGGACTTCTCATCCGCCAGGATCCGCAGTCCCCACAGCTTGTCGGCCAGCCGGTGCGCTTGCTCCGGACCGTCGCTGTGGGTCACCCCGACGAGCACGCACAGGCCGGGCTCGTCGATGCGCCCGACGACCTCGCCGGCGACAGTTACCGAGGCGGAGCTGACTCGTTGAACCACTGCTCGCACGTTCGGAATTCTCCTTGACCGGGCGGTCGTGCCACGATGCGGGGCATGAACACGCTCATCACGGTCGCACCAACCGGCGCCGAATCCGCGAAAGCCGATGTCCCGGCGCTGCCGGTCACCCTGGACGAGCTGATCGATACCGCCAAGGCCTGCGAGAAAGCCGGCGCGGCGATGATCCATGTGCACATTCGCGGCGCCGATACCGAGCCGACGCTTGATCTCGGTCGGCTCAAGGACACCGTCGCCGCGCTGCGGGCAGAAACCTCGCTGGTGGTGCAGCTGTCCACCGGTGGTGCGGTCACGGATCCTTACGAGGATCGGATCCGGGTGCTCGACGCCGATCCCGACTCCTGCTCGCTGACCTGCGGCACGGTGAACTTCGGCGCCGACGTGTTCATGAACCCGTGGCCGTTCATGGTCCAGCTCTATCAGCTGACCCAGGAGCGGGAGGTCGTCCCCGAGTTCGAGCTGTTCGATCTGGGCCACGTGGCCTCGCTGAACCGGCTGCTGGACAAGTACGGGCTGCCGTACGGCGGGCAGATCCACTGCGATCTTGTGATGGGCGTGCCGGGTGGCATGCCCGGGACCGCGGATGCACTGGTAACCGCGGTCAACGCGTTGCCGGCGGGCGCCAGCTGGTCGGCGACCGGGGTGGGTCGTACCACGATGCCCGTCGCGCTGGCTGCGCTAGCCAAGGGTGGTCATCTGCGAGTAGGTATGGAGGACACACTTACGTTCGCCAAGGGCCAGCCGGTTCGGGACAACGCACAGCTGGTCGAGCGGGCGGCTGCGCTAGCGGCCATGGCCGGGCGTCCGGCGATGACGCCGGGCGAGGCCAAAGCCCTGTTGAAGACCAAGGAGCGCCGATAAGTTGGTTCCAACCGGAAAGCGGGATGGCAGATGACCGAACCGATGCCGGGGGGACGCCGCCGTATCGACCGGGTGCTGGCACCCGGATATCTGGACGGGTTGAAATCCCTCCCGATCGAGGAGGTCCGCACCCTGCGGCAGGACGCCGAGCAGGAAGAGACGGACCTGTCGTACCTGCGCCGGATGCTGCAAGGCCGGATCGATCTGGTCCGGGCTGAGCTGAGCAACCGGGAGGCCGGCGCCAGCCGCACCAGTGTGCTCGAACAGCTACCCGACATTCTCCGCGACGAGGCGTCGGCCCGTCCGGCGCTCGGCCGGCACCTGACCGTGGAGCCGAGCCGGGTCGGCGAGTACCGGCGCGGCGTCGAACGGGTGGTAGCCGACATCGACATCTCCAATGTCACCGCGCGAACCGATGCCGAGCTGGAGAACGCGCTGGCCGAGCTCGTCGACTACGAGGCCAATGTGTCGCGCAGCCGGAAGGCGGTCCAGCAGGTCGCCGACGAGTGCCGCAAGGAGATCGCCCGGCGGTATCGCACCGGCGAGGCCCATGTCGGGGACCTGCTCGCCGAGGACCCACTGGATTGAACCGGAACCCGGTCCTTGCCGAGGTCGTCCGCAGCGGCTTCGTCGAGGGCCTCCATCGCGGTGCCGTGGTGGCGCTGAACCCGGACGGTTCGGTCGCGTTCGCCACCGGCGACGTGCGCTCGCCGATCTTCCCCCGGTCGGCCAACAAGCCGATGCAAGCCGCCGGCATGGTCCGCGCCGGTCTGCCGCTGACCGGCGAGCTGCTGGCCTTGGCTACCGCCAGCCACTCCGGCGAACCGTTCCAGCTCGACGCGGTCCGGAAGATCCTGGCCGGCGCCGGACTGCCCGAGTGGGCGCTGCAGACCCCACCCGACCTGCCGATCGACCCGGTGGCCAGGGCCGACTACCTGCGCGCCGGCGGCCAGCCGACGCCGTTGGCGATGAACTGCTCGGCCAAGCACGCGGCCATGCTGGTCACCGCGGCGGTCAATGACTGGCCGTTGGACAGTTACCGGGATCCGAGTCATCCGCTCCAGCTCGTGCTGCGTGACACGGTGGCCTCGCTGGCCGGGGAGCCGGTAGCGGCGACGGGGGTAGACGGGTGCGGCGCCCCACTGTTCGCGCTCAGCCTCACCGGCTTGGCGCGGGCGTTCGCGGCTCTCAGCCTCGCCGACCCGGGTTCGGCCGAGCACCAGGTGGCCGAGGCGATGCGCGCCCACCCCGAGTTCGTCGCCGGCACCCGCCGCGACGTCACCAGGCTGATCCGCGCGGTCGACGGGCTGATCGCGAAGGAGGGTGCCGAAGGGGTGCTCGGGCTGGCTCTGCCGGACGGCACCGCGCTGGCACTGAAGATCGACGATGGCGCGGACCGAGCCCGGTCACCGGTTGCGCGGGCCGCGCTGCGGCGGCTCGGCGTGGCGATCCCGGAGCTCGACGGGTTTCTGGTCTCGCCGGTGCTCGGCGGCGGGCAACCGGTGGGCGAGATCCGTGCGATCCCATTCGGCTAGCCCCGAGGAGCCGCATTCGGCTAGCCCCGAGGAGCCGCCGACCCGGCTGCGGCGTGAGCTCGGGCTCGGCGGTGCGGTCGTCATCGGGTTGGGCGCGATGCTCGGCACCGGGGTGTTCATCGTGTTCGCCCCGGCGGCGGAGCTGGCCGGCAGCTGGCTGCTCGCCTCGCTCGGACTGGCCGCGGTGGTCGCCTACGCGAACGCGACCTCGACCGCGCAGTTGGCCGCGGTTCATCCGCAGGCCGGTGGCGCGTACGTGTACGGCCGGCAACGACTGAGCCCGATGGCCGGCGCGCTGGCCGGTTATGCGTTCGTCATCGGGAAGATCGCGTCGGCCGGGGCGGCGGCACTCGCGGTCGGCGCCTACGCCTGGCCGGATCAGCAGCGGCTGGTGGCAATCGCCGCTCTGGTGGTCGCCACCGTGATCGACCTGCTGGGCATCGCCAGGACGGCGACCGTAACAGCCTGGCTGGTCGCGGCGCTGCTCGCGGTGCTGGGCGTAGTCGTCGCGGCCGGGCTGAGTCATCCCGCCGGAGACCAGTCCAACGCGACCGCCGTGCCCGGCACGGCGGGCATCCCGCTGGCGGGCATCTTCGCCGCTGCCGGGCTGCTGTTCTTCGCGTTCGCCGGCTACGCGCGGATCGCCACCCTCGGTGAGGAAGTCCGCGATCCGGCCCGGACGATCCCGCGCGCGGTGAACATCGCGTTCGCCGTCATCGTGGTGGTTTACGTGCTGGTGGCCGTCGCGGCGTTGGTCGGGCTGGGCGCCGACCAGCTGGCCGCGGCTACCGCGCCGCTCGCCGACGTGGTGCGCACTGCGGGGTGGGCGTGGGCGGTCCCGCTGGTCCGCGCCGCCGGTGCGGTGGCCGCCGGTGCGGTGCTGCTGTCGTTGATCGCGGGGCTCGGCCGGACCACGTTTGCGATGGCCGCCGAGCGGGACCTACCCGGGTTCCTGGCGGAGGTCGATGAGCGGCACGCGGTGCCACGGCGGGCCGAGCTGGCGGCCGCAATTGCAGTACTGGTCGTCGTGCTGACCGGCGGGCTGGTTGGCGCCGTTGCGGTCAGCGCGTTCACCGTGTTGATCTACTACGCGGTGGCCAACCTGGCCGCGCTCCAGCTGCACCCGCAGGAGCGGCGCGGTCCGCGTGGGCTGATGATCCTTGGCCTGGTGGGCTGCGTGGGGCTCGCCGCGAGCTTGCCCCTGCCGGTCGTCATCGTCGGTACCGCGGGTCTCGGATCGACACTGATCGCCCGGGCGTTCGTGCTAGCCAGGCGCTAACGTCCGCTTGCAAAAGTTAGCATCATCGGGCAGACTCGGCGCCATGGCGACATTCCGGGTCGGCCCGCTGGGCGACTACCTGCGCGAGCAGCGGCGCACCGCGCAGCTCTCGTTGCGGCAGTTGGCCGAGGCGGCCGGGGTGTCCAACCCGTATCTGAGCCAGATCGAACGTGGGCTTCGCAAACCATCCGCGGAGATCATGCAGCAGATCGCCAAGGCGCTGCGGATCTCGGCGGAGACCCTGTACGTCCGCGCCGGCATCCTCGACGAACGCACCGACGGTCTCGAGGTCACTGCCGCGATCCTGGCCGACACCGCGATCAACGAGCGGCAGAAGCGGGTCCTCATTGACATCTACGAGTCGTTCCGCAAGGAGAACGAACCGGCGACCGAGGCTGCTGGTGCAGGGAAGGAAGAAAATGGCGATTAAGGAAGAGATCAAGACCAACCTCGACAAGGTCACCGAGTCGACCGCGTTCTACGCGGCGGCCGGGGCCGGCGATCTGGCCGCGGAGAAGCTGCGCCAGTTGTCGGTGTTCATTGCCGAGCTGGATCTGCCAGGCAAGCTCGAGGAACTGCAGGACCGGCTGGACAAGCTGCAGCGCAAGCTGAGCGAGCTCCAGATCGACACGGCAGACGTCCAGGCCAAGGCGCAGAGCAAGGCGCGCGAGTTGCCGGAGCGGTTCACCGACCTGGCGATGCAGATCACCGGCATGGCGGTGCAGACCTACGGCGAGCTGGCCCAGCGCGGCAAGACCGTCGTCGATCGGCGCCGCGGCGTCAGCTACGACGATCTGCCGATCAAGACCGAGGTCGTCCGCGAGCCGGTCACCCCGGTGGTGGAGCAGGTCAGCGCGGCCCCCGCGGCCAAGCCGGCGGCCAAGAAGACCACCGCGGCCAAGACCACGACCGCACGGAAGACCACGAGCCAGAGCGGGACGAAGAGCTCGCCGAGCAAGCCGAGCAAGTCCTGACCCGGCGCCGCACCACCCGGTGCGGCAGCCAACCATGGCGCTCCACCGAGCCCGGTGGGCACCACATCACGACGGCGGGCGTTCTTCGCATACAACTGCGGAGGGCGCCCGCCGCGCTGTCCGGCTAGGGTCTGCAGTGTCGCGCGCCAGGTAGAGGAGTCCGGATGCTGGTCTCGCAGCTCAACATCTTCACGTTCCTGCTCGGGTGGTTCTTGCTCGGGCTGGCCGTGTTCGCGTTCGTGGACGCGCTGACCCGCACCGACGCGGCGTTCCGGGCGGCGGGCAAGATGAACAAGCTGTTCTGGACGCTCGTGCTTGGCATCGCGGCCGCGTGGGACGCGTTCGGACCCGGTGGCCCGTTCGGCTTCGTGGGGATCGCCGGCATCATCGCCTCGATCGTGTACGTGGTGGACGTCCGCCCGGCGGTGCGCACGTACGGTGGCCGGGGCCGGTCCGGTCCGCAGCGCGGCCCCTGGTAGGCGCGCCGCTACTGGTAGCTCCCTATTCACCGCAAAACCGGCCGACTACGAGTCATCGATGCCGCTGCTAACCACCGCCAGCGGTCAGCTCGAGTACCTGGTCACCGGCTCCGGTCAGCCGATCACCGTGTTTGCGCACGGCCTGGCCGGATCCATTCCGGAAACTCGGCCACTCGGTAGTGCCGTTACCGGCACCCGGATATTCCTGCACTTTCGCGGGCACGGCCGCTCCAGTGCGCCGGAGTCGCCCTGGTCCTACGCCGCATTCGCGGCCGAGCTGCGGACGATCGCCGACCACACCGACGCCACCAGGGCGGTCGGCGTCTCGCTCGGCGCCGGCGCGCTGACCACGTTGTTGGCCGACACGCCGCAGCGGTTCCAGCGGCTGGTGTTCTTCCTGCCGGCCGTGCTCGACCGGCCGCGGCGGGACGCAGCGCTGGCTCGGCTGCACGCGATGGCCGGCCGGGTCGACGACCGGGACGTGGACGGGCTCGCCGCGCTGCTGCTCGCTGAGCAGCCGGACGGAGTGCGGGACCGCGCCGACGTTCAGTTGTTCGTCCGGCGGCAGGCCCGGGCGCTGGTCGGCACGCCTGTATCGGCGGCGCTGCGGCAGCTGCCCGACCAGGTGCCGATCGAGGATCGGGCGGTGCTGGCCGTGGTCACCGCTCCCGCGCTGGTGATCGCCCAGCAAGGAGATGACGCCCATCCGGTCTGGGTGGCCGAGCAGCTGGCCGCCGCGCTACCGGCGGCACGGCTGCGAGTGTTCGGCGCCGGTGGGGCTTTGTGGTCGGCGCGCGCGGAGTTGCGCGCCTTGATCGCCGGCTTCCTCAACCAGCCGTGAGGTAGGAAGGTGCTAGCTCCAGTACACGACCACCCGATCGCCGATCCGGGTGTCGTCGAACAGGCGCTCGACGAGATCCCAGTCACGCACGTTGACGCAGCCGTGCGAGGCGCCGTTGTAGCCGACCGCGACGAAGTCGGCCGAGTAGTGCACGGCCTGACCGCCGCTGAAGAACTGGGCGAACGGCATCTTCGATTCGTAGATCGACGAGACGTGGTTGCGGCTCTTCCGTTTGATCGAGAACACGCCCTCGTCGGTGGGCGTTGCAGCCGCTCCGAACCGCGCCTCCATCCAGTACTTGACCCTGCCGTCGACCACCCAGCGCAGCGAGCGCGTGCTCTTGTCGACGCAGATCACCCGGCCGGTCAGGCACCTGGGATCCAGGGTCGAGTCGGCCGGACCCTTCGGCTGCGGGTACAGGTCGTCTTTGGTGACCGAGCCGGTCAAGTCCACCAGCCGGAACCAGGTCCGGGAGTCAACTGATCCGGTGACGTCGAGATCGCGGCGCTGCTGGAACTGGCGTACCGACATCTCGGTCACCTGGCCGAAGTAGCCGGTCACCGAGTGGTCGAATACGTTCTCCCGGCTCAGCCGTACCTGCAGCTCGCGGATCTTCTCGCCGCGATCGCCGCGGGCCATGATGGCATCCGGCGTCGGCTCGGGCTTGGTCGGCCGTTGGGTCTTGGTATGCGTCGGGGTAGCAGTGGGAGTGGCCGCGACCGGGGCCGATGCGGTGATCTCGGTGGCGGGCGCGGCCGTCCCGCCCGACGTGCTCGCGCCAATGGCGCCGCAGCCGGTCAGGAGGAGGCTGGATACGGCAGCGGCGACCGCGAACGCGGCGAGTGCGGGACGGCGCGCAGGCATAGTGGAATCCCCCGTGGTAGATGTCGACTCTGTCGGTTTGGTCGACTCTGTCGGTGTGAGGACGCGGAACCTGGCCGAACCGTTGCTCCTGGGAGATCACATGAGGGTCACGCTGAGCCTCGGCGACATCACCGCCCACGATGCCGACGCGATCGTCAACGCGGCGAACTCCTCGTTGCTGGGCGGGGGCGGGGTGGACGGTGCGATTCACCGCCGGGGCGGACCGGCGATCCTGGCCGAGTGCCGCGCGCTGCGCGAGTCGCACTATCCGGACGGACTGCCGACCGGCCGGGCGGTAGCGACCACCGCGGGCGAGCTACCGGCGCAGTGGGTCATTCACACAGTCGGTCCGGTGTACTCGGCGTCAGACGATCGCTCGAGCCTGCTCGCATCGGCGTATCGCGAGTCGTTGCGGGTCGCCGATGAGCTCGGCGCGCTGGTCGTCACGTTCCCGGCGGTCTCGGCCGGCATCTACGGCTGGCCGCTGGACGATGCGGCACGGATCGCGGTGACCACCGTGCTCGCGACCCACACCGGCGTGTCAGAGGCCCGGTTCGTCCTGTTCAGCCAGCCGGTGTACGACGCGTTCGAGATCGCCCTGCGGCACGCGACAATGGGCTGATGGCGCAGATCGACGTGTTGGAGGCGGTGCTGCGGGTGCTGCTCGCGCTGATCCCGGCCGCCCTGATCGGTCTCGACCGTGAGCTCAGCCAGCAGCCGGCCGGCTTACGCACGCACGTCCTGGTCGGGCTTGGCGCCTGCCTGTTCACGCTGGCCGGGGTCGGCGTCCCCGGTGGCGATCCGACCCGGATCGCCGCGCAGGTCGCCAGCGGGATCGGTTTCCTCGGCGCCGGCGCCATCCTGCGCGACCAGTTCCGGGTGACCGGGCTCACCACGGCCGCGTCCTTGTGGGTGACCGCGGCCATCGGAGTAGCCGCCGGCCTTGGCGCCTACGAAGTCACCGCGATCACTTCGGTGATCGCGCTGCTGGTGCTGCTCCCGCTCAAGTGGGTCGAGCGCCAGTACTTCCCGCCCCAGCGAAGCCGGTCCTTCGTCGTCGAAGTGGATCGCGAGCAGCCGCTACCGGCCGCCGTCGAGGCGATCGAGGCGATCCTCGGGCCGGTGACGATCCGCCGGGTCGAGCCGGCTCCCCGAGGCGGCCATGTACTGCACGGTCGGGCCAAGGAGCGACGACAGAACGAACTGGTGCACATCGCGGACGAACTGTCGGAGTTGCCCGGCGTCCACCGGGTCGAAGTGTTCGGCTGATGCGTGGCCCCGGGTGCTCCGGGACTAGCTCGTGCTGCGGTGGACCTTGTGCTGGGCGGCCTGAGCGAGCGGCCGGACCACTAGCAGGTCGATGTCCACGTGCGGCGGCCGGGTTACGCACCAGGTGACGCAGTCCGCGATGTCCGCCGCGGTCAATGGCTCAGCCACGCCCGCGTAGACCGCGTCAGCCTTCGCCCGGTCGCCGCCGAACCGGTTGAGTGCGAATTCGTCGGTGCGGACCATGCCCGGTGCGATCTCAGTCACCCGGACCGGCTGGCCGGACAGTTCGAGCCGTAGCGTCCCGGCGAGCGCGGCCAAGCCGTGCTTGGCCGCGGTGTAGCCACCGCCGCCCTCGTACACGACCCGACCGGCGGTCGAGCCCATCACGACCACGTGCCCGGCTCCGCTGGCTACCAGGGCTGGCAGCAGCGCCTGCGTCATCCGTAGCACGCCGAGCACGTTCACGTCGTACATCCATTCCCAGTCGGTCACCGAGCCGGACGCGATCGGATCCAGGCCGAGCGCAACGCCGGCGTTGTTGACCAGCACCGAACACGCTCCGACCGCGGCGGCGAACTCGGCCACCGAGGCGTTATCGGTCACGTCGAGCGGGTGGGCGTGCCCCCCG
>DATFRM010000267.1:0-4017 GCA_035263265.1 Actinomycetes bacterium | reverse complement strand
CCTCCAGGACGTGCATGAGCTGCGCGCGGCGGTCGGGCTGGAACAGCGGGAGAGCGCTTAGCCGCGGCGGCGGGAGCACCAATGCGGACCGGAGACGAACCCAGTCATGCGCGCAGCCCGCTACGTCTGCGGCTGGGACTGGCCGTTTTCGGCCTCGGTTGCGCGATCATCGGTTGCGCGATCTTCGCGGCGCTCGACGAGACCGGATGGCTGATCGCGAGCGTCGCACTCGGGCTGGTCGCGATTGCGGACATGATCATTGTGCTCGGACACATCCACGCCGGTGCGCACTACCAGCCGGGCCGCGGGATCCCGCCCTACCATCCGGTGACCGACGTCTTCGCCGGTCCGATGAACCGGCCCGCGGTGCCGATCGAGCGGCGGCGCATGCGCTATCTGGCGCTGATGGCGCTATGCGTGTTTCTGTTCGTCTCGTCCTGGACCTGGGTGCGGCTCTTCTCCCCCGCTGCCGCGTTAGTGATGTCACTGGTCGCGATGGTCATTCCGCCGATCGCCGCGATCGTCGCCAACGCCGGGCGCCGGCCGCAGCGCTGAGCGGGAAACCGGGGACGACGGCCGCGGTCAGCCGGGCACCGGGCCGCTTGCCACCGCGCGGATGTACCGCAGCACCCGTTCGGTAATGCGCACCGTGGACAGGTCCCGCTTGCCGGTGAGCGAGATCATCCCGTCGATGCCGGGCAAGCCGGGATGGGCCATCAGGATGCGCACGATCGCATCCTCGACTTGCTCCCGGGACAGCCCGAGCCGCTTGGCGGCCTGCGCGATGGTGTACTGCGGCATCAGCGTTTTCTCCACTGGTGTGGAAGAGACCCGAACGTGACGTACGCGAGATTGAGTCGAGATCGTACCTCACTGAGGTGATCGCGTTTCGACACACGGTGACGGCGGAACGGTTCAGAGGTTCTAGCCCGCGATCCGCGTACGCTTCGGAACTTGTGACCACGAGCCACCCATCGCCGCTGCAGAACCGGGTCACCCCGACCGGGGAGATCGTGGCCGATCCGGCCCGCGGGATGTTCATGGGCAACCGCGGCTGCCTACACCACCCGGACCGCCGGCTCGGCACCGCGCGCTGGCGGTCAAAGCTGTGGATCTGTTGCACGCTGACCTGGAAGAACGTGCGGCGCGACCCAATGCCGCCGGGCCGGTGGACCGCGCTGTTCTTCATGGACGAGGCGACCGCGCTGGCTGCCGGGCACCGCCCCTGCGCCTACTGCCGGTACCAGGACTACGTCGCGTTTCGTACCTCCTGGCGGGAAGCACTCGGCTTGACCGAGCGGCCGCGCGCAGTGGAGCTCGACGCTCTGCTGCACGGCGAGCGGGTCGAGTCCAGAACGCGCCGGCAGCGGACGACCACGGCGACGTTCGCCGGACTGCCGGACGGGGTGATGATCCGGCACGAGGGCACTCCGGCACTCGTGCTCGGCGGGCGAGTGCGGCCGTGGTCGTTCAGCGGGTACGGCGACTCGGTGCCGATGCCGCCACGCCGGGCAGTCGAGGTGCTCACCCCACCCAGCACGACGGCCACGCTCGCGGCCGGCTACCGCCCGGCGCTGCATCCGAGCGTGGGCTAGCCGGAACCGACCAGCTCGCGCTCCGCGGCGAACATGGCCGCAACGCAGCGGTGCGCATCGACGATCGGCCGGGAGTACACGTTCGGCGACGGCACCAGGTTGTTGTAGAACGTGGCGCCCTCACAGATCGGCCCAAGCACCCACAGCCGGGACTGCGCCCGGCCGGACCGATCCAGCGGACGCTGGTCGGCGGCTACGTCGATGCCCACCACGTGCCGGCTCGCCGGCCGGTGCGGCCGGATCCAGCCCTTGCGGTACAGGTTGCGGATCAGCGGGCTCGCCGAGGAGTCGACCGCGGGAAGGTCGACGTATCCGCAGACCAGCCAGTCAGCCTCGGCGGCATACGGCTCCCGCAGGCGGGTCGACGTGATCGTCCAGGTGTCCCGGTCGGGATTCCACGACACCGCCGGCTCCGGGCCGAACGGCACCCTGAGGATGCCGGCATCCATCAGGGCGAGCAGCTCGGTATGCCGCTCGTACTGCGGTCCCACCACGGCACGGTTCATCAGCGGCACCGTGCGCCGGTTGAACTCCTCCAGCGAAGCGTCGGTCAGGCCGCCGAAGTCGACGATGTAGCGGACGGTGTCCCGCAGGTCGCGCAGGATGTCCAGGGCGGCCTTCACTGGGCTGCCGGTGAACCCGCGCACGCCTTCGGCAAGATCAGCACGCAGCAGCTCGGTGAGCCACCGCTGGTAACCGGCCGTGCCGTCCAGGCGCATCCCTGCGGTGCCCTCGAAGACTGCGGCCGGATCGAACCGGCCGAGGCGCTCGTCCAGGCGGTCGAGCAGCGCCACGATGCCGGCTCGTCCGTCCGCGGCGGCCATGGTCAGCTCATCCGCCAGCGCCCGCGCGGCGTCGGGTCCGGCGCAGTTGGCCTCACAGCGCCGGTAGGCGATCCGCATCTCGGTCAGTATCAGCGGCAGCATGTCAGCGTCGAAATCGAGCCGGCCGCCGCACCCGTCCCGGACCGCGTCGATCGCCGGCCTGGTGAGCACCAGCGGCTGGTAGCGCGGGCCGAACCGGGTCACCAGCGGCCGGGCCCGGCACGGCACCCCGGATCGGGAGTAGAGCAGTATGGCCGGCTCCAGGCCACTCGCCAGGTAGTCGGTGCGGCCCTGATACGGAATGAAGCGACCGCCCCGGCCCACGGTCAGGCTGGACAGCACATCCATCGCGGACAGCCCGAACCCGGCGATCGCCACGGTTTGCCCCGGCTCCACGCCGGTCAGCTGGTCTGGTAGCGGGTACGGTGCGGCGATCGTGCGCGGGTGCGTCGAGGTGCCCGGCGCGGTGCCGTCGTTACCGGTGTAACCGGTGGTCAGGAACGCGTAGTCCAACGGCACCCGGTCGCCGTCGGCGAGCTCGATCACCAGCGCACCGTCGGGACCGGTCGCGATGTCCACCGCAATAGTCCGATGCAGCCGCACCTCGACATGCTGCGGCGCTCGGGCCAGCACCTGACCGAGGAACCAGCCGAGATACTCGCCGAGCACCCGCCTGGGCAGGAAGTCGGTTGGCCGGATGGCCCGGCCAGACGAGCCAACGGTGAAGCCGTCCTCCCCCATCCGTAACCCGCGGTCGAGCACCCAGTCGTACAGGCTCGGCCCGGCCGCGTCGACGTCCTCACCCACCGAGCTCGCGTCGGGAAACATCGAAACCTGCGAGCAGGTGGTGTTGAGCAGCAGGTAGTCCGGCTGGCCGGGATCGTGCACCCCGGCCCCGTCACAGGCCGGGTCGATGACCTCGACCCGGACCCGCCCGGCCTCCGGTCCGGCTAGCTTCGCCAGGGTCACCACCCGCTCGAGCACGCTGAGCCCGCGCGAGCCCAGTCCGACGACGGCCACCGTGGTGTCCCTGGTCATCCGCTCAATCCACCAACCTGATCCGGACCCGGCGGTTCTGCCGGCCCTTGTTCTCCACCTTGTAGATCTGGATCCGACCGACCTGCTTGGTGGACGCCACGTGGGTGCCGCCGTCGGCCTGCGCGTCCAGGCCGACGATGTCGACCACCCGCATCTGGTCCATCTCGGGCGGGAACCGGTCCTGAGTGCGCACGATGTCCGGGATGGCCAGCGCCTCGTCCCGAGCCAGCCACCTGATCTCGATCGGGCGGTCGGCGGTGATCTCCGCGTTGACCGCGGCCTCCAGCGTCGGTTTGAAGTCGGGCGGGATATCCGGGAGGTTGAAGTCCATCCGAGCCTCGCCGGGCTCCATGTTGCCGCCGGTCACCAGTGCTCCGAAGTCCCGGAACACGGTGCCGCACAACACGTGCAGCCCGGAGTGCGTGCGCATGAGCGTGCCGCGCCGCTCGTCGTCGAGCGCGCCGGTGACCCTGGTGCCGGGCGGTGGCACCGGCTCGCCGGGCGCCGGCAGCAGGAACAGGTCCTCACCCTTGCGCGTGCCTACGATCTTGGTCTGCACG
>DATFRM010000266.1:0-2633 GCA_035263265.1 Actinomycetes bacterium | reverse complement strand
CGAACCGCCTGCGGGCCCATCAGCACCATGACCGCGACCAGGAACGCGATCACCGAGCCGGCCACCAGGAAGACCGCGGCCGGCCGGGACCAATGCCAGCGCCGGCGAACGGCGCTGACGACCGGATCCATCGCGAGCGCGAATACCACGCCCATCGCGATGGTCCAGAGCATAGCGGTGGCGGACTCGATCAGACCGATGATGGCCGCGGCCAGCAGCAGGCCGCCAACGATGTACACGAACGAGAGCGGATGCAGCACGAGCGGCTGTGCCGGCGCCGGCCGCAGCTCGGGATCCGACCAGCCCAGACCGACGTCCTCTGGCCGCAAAGGTTCCGGATGGACCGGATCTGGACCGACAACCTGCCTAGGCGCCGATCCGCTCGAGTCGGCCGATCCGTCCGACTCCGCCGATCCGTCCGACTCCGCCGATCCGTCGGGAAGGGCGGATCTCACCGGCGCTGCTGGTCCGCCCGGCTTGGCCGATCCCTCCGAGGCCGCCGGCCGGCCGGGCGCGGTCACGCCCGAGCGCTCGGCCGCGAACTCCTCTCCCGCGCCGGGTGGGTCGGTCGGGATCACGGGACTACCGTAACTCCCGTGACCAGTGATGGCAGTCCGGAGCAGCGGGGCGGCGATGCGTTGCGGGTGCGACTCACCGCGGGATCAACGCTGCTGGTCATTAGCGCGATCGTCACCGCCGGGGTAGTGATCGCCCTGTTTCAAGCGGCCAAGCGGCCGCTCGCCTGGGTGCTTGCCGCGTCGATCGTGGCCTGGCTGCTGACCTGGGTGATCGCGTTGCTCGATCGGTGGCTGCCGCACCTGGTGTCGATCCTGATCTCGGTGATCGGGTTTGTCGTCCTGATCGGCGGCGCGTGGGTCGGGGTCAGCGCCACGCTGGCCGCCGAGGTGGACAAGCTGCGTACCGCGCTTCCACAGGCCGCGATGGACCTCGAGGCCCGGTACGAGGCGGCGGCCGATTTCCGCCTGGTCGAGCGCGCCCAAGCGTTCGTCAACCAGTTGGACGAGCGGTTCGGCACCCAGGCCGAGGTAGCGCATGCCGCCGGCACCGCGTCGACCTACATCGTGACCGGTGTACTCATGCTCTTCCTGGTCGGCTACGGGCCGCGGTTCATCTCCGCCGGGCTGCGTCAGATCGCCGACCCGGCTCGGCGGTCGCTGGCCACGGCCGTGCTCGACCGGGCGTCGGGGACCGGGCGGGCGTATCTGCTGCTCATGCTGGCCCAGATCGCCGTGATCACCACGATCTGCTCGATGGTGTTCTACCTGCTCGACCTGCCCGCGCCGTTCGTGCTCGGACTCGTGGTGGGACTGACCGGTGCGATCCCGTACATCGGGATCCTGCTCGGCGGGCTGGCCCCGCTGCTGGCCGCCGTCACCGATGCCCGCCTGTCCGTGTACGTGGTTCTGGTCGCGCTGCTGGTCGGCCTGCAGGCCGTGGAGGCGCTGGTGGTGAACCCGTGGGTAGTCCAGCGCACGCTACGGGTGGGCCCCGCTGTGATCTTGATTGGCGCGCTCGTCGGGTTCCAGCTCTACGGCTTCGGCGGGGCCATCTACGGTCCGGCTGCCTTGGTGTTTGTCTGGGCGATTCTGCGGGCGTTGCCGGATCGAAGCGCAGCAGCCGAGCCGGCGGCGACGAGTCACCAATAGTGACCGACGCGGTTGTCAGCTACTACCTCCGGCCGTAGCTTGACGGCGAAGCCTTCAGGCTGACCTAGGAGGGATCGTATGCGCGACACTCCGAACCGGGGGATTCGCTCGTTACGGCTGCTAGTGCCGGCCGCGCTCATCGCGGCCCTGGTGGCACCGGCCGGAGCGACCCAAGCCGCGTCCGCCGCGAAAGCGCCGGACAAACTCAAGCCAAAGATCACTAACGCGGCCGCGTTCGACGTCTCGAAGCCGTTGCGGGAGCTGGCCAAGACGGCCAAGCCCAGCAAAGTGCGACCGGACCGGGTGAACTTCGACCGGGCCGGACCAGCGGTCGGTACGGCGAAGCAGGGCTACTCGCGTGACGGCGCTCTGCAGTCGGCGACCGCGGCTCGCTCAGCTCGCTCAGCGAGTGCAGCCGCCGGAACCGAGTCCATCGGGGGCACCATCGCCAACTTCGAGGGGATGAGCAACCAGGACAACTTCAACGTTCTGGGTGGCCGGGTGAACCCACCTGACCCGAACGGTGAAGCGGGCCCCAACCACTTCGTCGAGATCGTCAACCTGGTCTTCGCGATCTACTCGAAGACCGGCACGAAGCTGCTCGGACCGGTACGGACCGGGTCGCTGTGGAACAACTTCCCGATCACCGAGTGCGCCGAGAATGGCGGCGACCCCGTCGTGCTGTACGACCAGGTCGCGGACCGGTGGATCATCACCCAGCTCACCACTCGCGGCATCAACTTCCCGGACGAGCCGCTCAACCTGTTCTACAACTGCTTCGCCATCTCGACGACGGGCGACCCGACCGGCTCGTACTTCCGGTACGCCTTCACCACTGGGTTCAACTTCCCGGATTACCCGAAGATCGGGATCTGGAAGGACTCGTACATCATCACCACCCGTGAGTTCGGCATCCTGGACCCGAGCATTTACGGGATCGGGGTGTACGGGCTCGAGCGCAACAAG
>DATFRM010000265.1:0-11229 GCA_035263265.1 Actinomycetes bacterium | reverse complement strand
TCAGGTCGAGGACGTCGGACGCCGGAGCGCGGCGAACGGCACGATGATGTACACCGCGATCAGCAGATAGCCGAGCACCGCCAGCACGGGTAGGAACAGGCCGAGCGCGATCATCACCAAGTAGCCGGCGAGACCCGGCGTGAGCCGTTTGGTCAGGGTGGCCAGGTCCGCATCGGTCGAGTCCGGTCGCACCAGGTGCTCGCGGATCGCGTACCGCCACAGCACCGACAGCAGTCCCGAGATCAAGAACAGGTTGAAGCCGTAGACCGTGGTGGCGACCCGCTCGGCGTCGGCCTCCTGGACGTACTCGGCAAGCAGTCGAGTTGGGAACGGTAGGAACGAGACCAGCATCAGCAGCAGCAGGTTCAGCCGGATGAATATCGAGGTCGCCCGATCCAAGTGCCCGGTGATGACCGTATGCACGAACCAGACGGCGCCGATGGTCGAGAAGCTCACCAGGTAGCTCAGATAGGACGGCCACTGGTCGATCAGAGCACCCAGCAGATCGTCCGCCGCGTCAGCCGGCACGCCGATCTCTAGCACCAGCAACGTGATGGCGATGGCGAACACGCCGTCGCTGAATGCCTCCATGCGGGCGGTCCGATAGCCAGGCGGTCGAGCCGGGCTCGACGCTCGATCGGTCACGGCGCCAGATTGTGCCACCGGCGGCTTACCGCCACCTCGTTGGCCGCCGGCCGAGTTCTAGCGGCTGGTGCAGACGGGAGTAATACACTATTAATACTATGTGGCGCGGTCCTTCCGCGTTGGCTGGGCCGCACGATCCCCCGAGATGGGCGGATACGGCGGTCGCTGGTGGCACTATGTGTGTTGATCCGTGCTCGGGAAGGTAGGCGGGTTGACCGAGGCGCAGCCGGAGAGTGGCTCAACTGTTCGCCGGATTCTGCTCGGCGCGCAGTTGAAGCAGTTGCGCGAGGCGGCGGGGGTCTCGCGACGGACGGCCGGATACACCATCCGCGCGTCCGAGTCGAAAATGAGCCGGCTGGAGCTCGGCCGGGTCGGATTCAAGGAACGCGATGTCGTCGACTTGCTCACGCTGTACGGCGTCAGCGACGACGTCGAGCGGGAAACCCTGCTGTCGCTGGCTCGGGAGGCCAACACCCCCGGCTGGTGGCACGCGTACAACGACGTGCTGCCCTCCTGGTTCCAGGTGTACATCGGCCTCGAGGGTGCGGCCGCGCTGATCCGCACCTACGAGATCCAGTTCGTTCCCGGACTACTGCAGACCGAGGACTACGCGATGGCCGTGTCCCGCCGGGGTCAGTCCGGCGAGATGGACGACGAAATCGAGCGTCGGGTCAATGTCCGGATGACCCGGCAGCGGCTGCTGAACCGGCCGAATCCGCCGCGCCTGTGGGCGATCGTCGACGAGGCCGCCCTGCGGCGCCCGATCGGGGGCTCCTCCGTAATGCGGGCGCAGATCGAGCACCTGATCGACACCGCGAGGCAGCCGAACGTCACGATTCAGGTGATGCCGTTCCGGTTCGGCGCCAACGCTGGGGAGAGTGGGCCGTTCTCGATCCTCCGATTCCCCGAAGCCGACATGCCCGACATCGTCTATATCGAGCAGTTGACCAGCGCGCTGTACCTGGACAAACCCGAGGATGTCGATCAGTACCAGGAAGCGATGGAGCGGTTGAGCGTGCAGAGCGTGCCGCCAGACCGGACCACCGGGTTCCTGAAACGGATTCTCCAAGAGACCTAGACCGCCGCCCGGACCGGAGCTGCCCGGACGGCGCCCGCAGGTGCCCTCGACTAGTACGGCGAGGGGAACAGCGCCCAGACCACCTTGCCGGCGGGATGCAGCGGGACCCACCCCCAGGCCAGGCTGAACGAGTCCACCAAGTGCAGCCCGCGACCGGTCTGCGCGATGTAGTCCGGCAGCATCCGAACCGGCGGCTGGTCGCTTGGATCGCGCACCGCGCAGAGCAACTGATGGCCGGTGCCGAGCAGGCTGAGCTGAACCCAGGGCGGTGGCTTGCCCCGGCCGGCGTTGAGCGTCTCCTCCGTGAGCGCACTCGGCCACTCGTCGAGGTCGACAGCGAGCGCGTGGCGCAGCGCGTTGGTCACCAACTCGGACACCACGAGACTGACGTCGTCAGATAAGCCGGCGATCCGCCAGTCGGTGAGCGTGACCCGAGCGAACTCTCGAGCGGTGCCGACGGATGCCGCCTCCGGTCGCAGGGCGCAGGTCGCCGTGCTCGGCGTGCGGCGCTGGCTGATGTTAGGTGGACCGGGCCGGACGGGCCACTGTTCACACAGCATCTCGGCTTGGTTGAGAGCCGATACGAGTACGCCTCCGCCAGGCTGGTCGCCAACGCGCTCGGCGATCCCCATCGATGGGTGTGTCATCACGGCCCTACGACGATGCGTGCTCGGTCACCTTCAATTGCTACCCGTCCGTAGCATGCCGCGCATCATGTGCAGATGCAAGGCCCAAATGCATATGCATCTGGGGCGTGCACCACATATCGGGCGGGTAGGATGGCCGCCATCCTGTGCAGATGCAAGCCCAGATGCACATGCAGACGCTTCGTGCACGGGCGTCTGTGTATGGGCGACCGCCCGGCATTGATCTACACCCGGGACGAGATGGCGGCGTTCATCGTCGCGCGCGGGCCGTGACCCAAACATCCGGCCCTGCCGGCCTTGCGCGGCACGTATCCTGATGCCGTGCCGAGATACGACTACCGCTGCCGTGCATGCGGTGCCACGTTTGAGATAACCCGGTCTATGACCGAGGTGAACTCACCCGCGTACTGCCCGCAGGGTCACGACGACACGGTGCGGCTGCTGTCGACGATCGCGCTCACCGGTCGGGCTGGGTCGGCGGCACCGGCGCCTGCTGCGGGCTCGGGCGGCGGGTGCTGCGGCGGTGCCTGCGGCTGCGGCGGCTGACCGGCTTCGCGGCCGACCGATGACCGGGGGATCGGCGGACGTTCTCGATCAGGTATCGGCGCTGCTGAAGCGCGTTGGTCTGGATGCCACGGACCTGTCCCTCGACCAGGTCGCGCACAGCCGCTGGCTGACCCGAGGCATCTGGCGGGTGTCGATCTCGGGAGTGCCGATGGTGCTGAAGTACCTCAGCGTCGAGCGGGATCTCGGTGAGACGATGTGGCACGCGCATTGGTCGGCCGGGTCAGGGGCCCCTCGGCACTGGAATTACTGGGCCCGGGAAGGGCTCGCCTACCTCGAGGGGATCACGAACGCCTACGCCGGCAGCGGGCTCGGTTCTGCAAACGCCGCGTCCGTCGACCTGACCGAGCGCGACTGTGTGCTCCTGCTCGAGTTCGTCGATGGCGTGCCCGCCGAGCGGTGGCATATGGCCGACTACGTGCCGGCGGCCGAGGCGCTCGGCCGCGCCCAGGGGTCATACCTCGTCGATCGGCCGATACCCGGGCATCCGTGGCTCAGCGGAGGGTTCCTGCGCGACTACAGCCGCGAGAAGCCGGCGGACTGGTCGTTGTTGTCCGACGACCGGGCCTGGGACCAGCCGGTGGTGAAGCGCAACTTTCCGGCCAAGCTCCGACCGGCGGCAACGTGGCTGCACGAATCCCGAGACCGCCTGTACGGGATCATGGACCGGCTGCCGCGCACCCTGTGCCATCTGGATTTCTGGACGAAGAACCTCATCCGGCGCCCCGATGGCGAGATCGCGCTGCTGGACTGGGCGTTCGTCGGCGACGGTGCGATCGGCGAGGACGCCGGCAACCTGGTCCCCGATGCCGTTCTCGATCACTTCGTGCCGGCCCAGAAGCTTCCCGAGTTCGAGACCGCGGTCCTGGACGGGTATCTGAACGGGCTTCGGCAGGCCGGCTGGGCCGGGGACGCCCGGCTGGTCCAGCTGGGAATGTGGGCGGCGGCGGTCAAGTACGACTGGCAAACCCCGATGATGCTCGAGGCTGCACAGGCGACCCGGCAGTACCGGTACGGCGGCACCGAGGAGATCGACGCCGACCACCGGTTCCAGGAGCGCGGCCTTGCGCTGCTGCACAACGCGAACACGGCCAGGCGCGCGGTCGCCCTTGCCGACGCGATCGGAATCGGCCCCTGATCCGCCGCCGTCGATCACGGTAGCGTGCGGCCATGAGGGCAGCGGTGCGTACCCGCTTCGGTCCGCCGGATGTGGTCCGGATCTTGGACGTGCCAAAGCCCGTTCCCGCCGACAGCGACGTGCTCGTACGGGTTCACGCGTCGACGGTGAACCGGACGGACTGCGGTTTCCGGGCCGGCAAGCCCTGGTTCGGCAGGCCCTTCTACGGGGTGTTCCGGCCTCGGTCGACGACTCTGGGGTGTGAGTTCGCCGGAGTGGTCGAGTCGATCGGCCGGAACGTGACCGCGTTTCGGGTCGGTGATCGGGTGTTCGGCTACAACGACCGCACGTTCGGTGGTCATGCCGAGTACCTGGTGATTCCCGAGCACGGCTGGATCGCCGCGATGCCGGCGAACGTGACGTTCGAGGAAGCCGCGCCGGGCACCGAAGGCGCGCACTATGCCCTGGGCTTGCTCCGCTCGGCGGACGTACGGGCTGGGAGCGACCTGCTGATCTACGGCGCAACCGGAGCCATCGGCTCGGCCGCGGTCCAGCTCGCGAAGAGCCTCGGCGCCACGGTCACTGCGGTCTGCGCGACCGCGCACCTGGGCCTGGTGAAGGGCCTGGGCGCGGACCGCGTTGTCGACTACACGGCCGAGGACTTCACCCGGGATGAGCAGCGCTATGACACCGTCTTCGATGCGGTTGGCAAGAGCTCGTTCGGCCGCTGTAAGCAGCTGATGAACCCGCACGGCGTGTTCATCGCGACGGACCTGGGTCCGTTGTCCCAGAACCCGTTCCTGGCGCTGGTCACACCGCTGGGCCGCGGCCGGCGGGTCAAGTTTCCGGCGCCGCGCAACGAGCCTGAGATGGTGCGGTACCTCAAGAACTTGATCGAGTCCGGACAGTTCAAGCCGGTCATCGACCGCCGCTATCCGCTAGACGAGATCGTCGAGGCGTACCGCTACGTCGAGACCGGGCAGAAGATCGGCAACGTTGTGATCAGCGTGGTGCCGGCCGGCTAACGCTCGCCAGGGCATAGCTGGCGAGGTATCTTTGACTCAGTCAAAGGATATTTGCGGTAGCGGAGGCGGCAATGCCGGCGAGTCAGCGGCTCGAAGCGCGAGTTGCCGAAGTGCGCTCGTTCAACCGGTTCTACACAGCGATCATCGGTGTGCTCGACGAGGGTCTGCTGGACAGTCCCTACACATTGACCGAAGCCAGGGTGATCTTCGAGCTCGCGCAGCACGACACCTCCGAAGTCGTGGCGCTGCGGCGGGAGCTCGGTCTCGACGCGGGTTACCTCAGCCGGATCCTGGCCAGGTTCGAGGCCGACGGCTTGATCATCCGGTCCCGCGCCAGCGGGGATGGCCGGCGCCAGGTCGTTCGGCTCACCGACTCCGGCCGGCGAACTTACGCCGGATTAGATGCCGACTCGGCCGTGCAGATTCGTGGCCTGCTCAACCGGCTGGGCGAGGCCGAACAGCGCGAGCTGCTGACCGCGATGGGCACGATCAGGAGGCTGGCGGCGAAGCCGCCGGTCGCCGAGCAGCCGACTCTGCGCGCCTTCCAGCCGGGAGATCTCGGCTGGGTGGTGCAGCGGCACGGCGCGCTCTACGCCGCGGAGTACGGCTGGAACGACACGTTCGAGGCGCTGGTCGCCCGGATCGTCGCCGACTACGTCGATCACCGCGATCCCGATCGGGAGCGCGCCTGGATCGCGGAGGTCGCCGGCGAACCGGCGGGCTGCGTGTTCTGCGTTCGCAAGGACGAGGCCACGGCCCAGCTGCGGTTGCTGCTGGTCGAGCCCAGCGCCCGCGGCCTCGGGATCGGCACCCGCCTGGTCGACGAATGCATCCGGTTCGCCCGCTCGGCCGGCTACCGGAGCATCGTGCTGTGGACGAACTCGGTGCTCAACGACGCGCGGCGGATCTACGAGCGGGTCGGTTTCGAGCTCGTCGAGTCGGAGCCGCACCACAGCTACGGGCAGGACCTGGTTGGCCAGGTCTGGTCGCTGGACTTGGCCGCCGGCGCCGCCTAGCTCGCGCCGGCATGCTCCAGCGCGAGCCGCATGTGCTGGTGTCCGATGGTCTCGTAGCCGATCACGGTCACCACTGGCGCGAACATGAGCACGACCAGGCACCCGGCCATCGGCACACCCGCCGCCGCCAGGACGGTGGCGAACACCAACACCGCTACCGAGCCGGCCAGCAGCGTGAGGTGGAACGGGTCGGCACCTCGGACCAGCAACGTGTACAGCCCGTACAGCGTGAACACGTAGACCGCGACCGGCACGGCGACGGTCAGCACGGTCGCGGCTGCGCCGAGCTGCGTCTGGTTGCTGATGTACGCGGCCGCGACCTGCAGCCCGGCACCGGTGGCGGCAATCGAGCCGAAGATCAGCATGTGCCCGTATCCCCAGGCGAACACCCGCTCCCGGTGCACACGCAGCACCTGCGCCGAGGGGATTATGAAGTACATCCACCACAGCCCGAACGTCAGCCCGATCCCGGCGACCGCCACGAGTGCGGCGTCCAGGCTCCACCCCTGGGAGTCCACCACCGCGTTGAGCGAGGCGACGGTGCCGATCACGCCCTCGCCCAGAGTGATGATGGTCAGCAACCCGTACCGCTCGGCGATGTGGCCGGCGTGCCAGGGCGTGCCGCCCTTGCCGCGCTCGGCGATGACCGGGCCGGCCAACTCGATCAGGATCAGTGGCGCTGCCACGAGGAAGAACGTGCTCGTCTCCATCTCGGTCAGCAGCAGCAGAACCCAGCCGGCCTGAGCGATTCCGATCGTGATGGCGTAGGTCTGGCAGGCCCGGCGTCGCCCTGGATCCTGGCGGGCGGCGCGCAGCCATAGGAAGAGCATGGCAACCCGCATCACGACGTAGCCGAGCACCGCTACCCGGTTGTTGATCGGCTCGCCCTCGTCGATGGTGTGGAACACCGGCGGAAGCCCCAGCGCCAGAATGATCACACCGACCATCTGGACCATCACCGCCAGCCGGAACGCCCAGTCGTCGGTGTCGTACGCGGATGCGAACCAGGAGAAGTTGATCCAGGCCCAGCAGATCCCGAACACGGCGAAGCTGAAACCGATGAGCCCGGGGGCCCAGTGTCCGACGGCGAGCAGGTGGGCGAACTGCTCAGCCGCCACTCCGAACGCCACCACGAACGTCAGGTCGTAGAGCAGTTCCAGCGGGGTCGCCGACCGGTGCTCCTCATCCGGGTCACGGCCCGACATCACCCGAAGTCGATGCTGGGCAGTCATGGGCGGGGTACTGACAGGCGAGGCGCTCACAACGGAAGTTTGGCAGTTGCGGCGACTTGGTCGTGGCTGCGCATCGACATGGTGCTTGACCGGGTTCGGGCGCGTTTCTACGTTCCTCTGATGGGGTCACTATCGGGCGGCGACGACCTGGCCAGCCTCGAGCTCGCCAGCGACGAGGACCTGCAGCGGTACCGGATCGGTCCGCTGACGCCACACAACGCGCCGATCAAGCTGGCCGAGTACGACCCGGGCTGGCCAGCCCTGTTCGATCGGGAAGCCGACCGCATCCGGACCGTGCTCGGCAGCGCAGCACTTCGCATCGAACACGTCGGGTCTACCTCGGTTCCCGGGCTTGCCGCCAAGCCCATCATCGACATCCTGCTCGTGGTCACCGATTCCGGCGACGAGCCGTCGTACCTGCCCGCGCTGGAAGCGGCCGGCTACGTATTACGGGTACGTGAGCCGGATTGGTTCGAGCATCGGTTGTGCAAAGGCCCGGATACCGACGTCAACGTGCACGTGTTCAGCGCCGGATCGGGCGAGTCCGACCAGATGCTGATCTTCCGGGACCGACTGCGGGCGTCCGACCCCGATCGCGAGCTCTACGAGCGCACGAAACGGGAATTGGCTGGACGAACCTGGCGGCACATGCAGCATTACGCGACCGCGAAGTCCGCGGTCGTGCAGGAAATCTTGGCCCGGGCTAGGCGCTCTCGTACTTGAACGACAACCGCAGCTTGACTCGGTAAGTGACGCTGCCGCTTTCGTCGATGTGGATGTCCTGCTCCACTACCTCGGCCACCCGCATATCCCGAACCGTTTGGCCCGCCGTTGTGATCGCGGTGACTGCTGCGTGCTCCCACGACTGGTCGCTGGTGCCAATGATGTCGATCACCTTGTAGACACTCACGGCTTCCTCCTCGTCACCGACTCGGACGGATCTCCTGCAACCTAACAGTTCACGATCGTGATGGAGGCGGTAAGAGCCGTCCGGGTCCGGGACGCCTGGCCCCTAAACGAGCGGGGATCCCGGGGCCCACCGTTTCCGATGGACCCCGGGATCCCTCACCCGTTGCCGTAGCCCGATCACCGACACCGGGGGAACGTCTGCGGCCCTGCACCCCCCCAAGCCCCCTCTTGTGCAGTTCCGTTCCGTCCCCGCTCCGGCGGCACTAACCAGGTGCGGTCAATTGCCATGATTTACCTGTGTTGAGGCGGCGCTAATCGACTGTTAGGCCAATTCTGGGATCATCCGTTTGGGGGATGCCGGCGCGTGGATTGTTCCGATTTGTCTGGTCAGGCCGGCAGCTGCGAATTCACCCAGTAACAAGCCCGAAGCGTGCCGTTACGGAGGACGCCCGGCAGACGCGATGTGAGATCGTTATTGCCGGGGTGAGCGGTGGATAGCACCGCCCGCACTGGTTCCTGCCCGTGGCCGGCGCTATGCGCTGGCGGCTATGCGCTGGCGGCCACCGCAAGCTCGATCGGTCGAGGCGCTCGGTCCACGAGTCGCTGCAGCAGCTCGTGGTCGCCGGAGACGGTCACCCGATCCAGCCGACCCTCGGTGAACAGGTAGTACACGGCCTCGGGATCACCCTCGATGACGACGTCAGGACGCTCGATCGGGCCGTTCATCGCCTCACCGTCGACGAGTCCGGCAACCTCGTCGCCGACCCGGAGCTCGAAGCGGCCCGGGGGAGCGACCGGCGCGAGGACCGTGTCGATCGCGTTGGAAAGCCAGCCGGGGAACAGGTCGTCATGGTCGGCCTCGTGCGGCGGCCCGAGCGAACGCGCGCCCCACAGTGCCAGCTCGCGGATGACGGGTTTCAGAGCCCGACCGTAGTCGGTCAGCTCGTACACCCGGGAGGCGGCCGGGGGCGGAAGCTTCCGCTTGGTCACGATGCCGTGTGTCTCCAGGTCGCGCAGCCGGGTGGCAAGGATGTTGGTACCGATGCCTGGCAGGCCGTCGACAAGATCGGTGTAGCGCTTCGGGCCTCTCATCAGCTCGAGCACGACCATCAAGGCCCACCGGTCGCCGACCAACTTCAGGGCGTGCGCGACCGGACAGTACAGGTCGTAACGGCTGGTCATGGCGGAAGCATAGCGCGTTTACTTGCGGTTGGAAAGATTTTACTTGTTTTCTGAAAGTAGCTACTGCTAGGTTGCTAGAGACTGCTTTTCAAGCGAAAGGGACGGACGTCGTGATCGCAACTCAACGACGCAAGTGGCTGGCCTTGGCACTGCTGAGCGTCGTCCAGTTCATGGTCGTCCTGGACATCGCAATCGTGAACGTCGCGTTGCCGTCGATCCAGGTTGACCTCGGTTTCTCCCAGCAAAACCTGCAGTGGGTGATCAGTGCCTACGCGCTCATGTTCGGCGGCTTCCTGCTTCTCGGCGGACGCTCTGCTGATCTCCTCGGCCGCCGCCGCGTGTTCCTCGGCGGCTTGGCCTTGTTCACAGTGGCATCTCTACTCGCCGGTCTGGCGTGGTCGGAGACGTCGTTGATCAGCGCCCGCGCCTTCCAGGGCCTGGGTGCGGCGATCATCACGCCGGCCGCGCTGTCGATCCTCTCGGTCACGTTCGCGGAGGGGCGGGAGCGCAATATCGCGCTCGGTGTCTGGGGCGCGGTGGGCGGCTTCGGCGCCGCCGCAGGTGTGCTGCTCGGCGGCATCCTCACCAGCCTGTTCAGCTGGGAGTGGATCTTCTTCGTGAATGTGCCGGTCGGCATCACCGCGTTCGCGCTGGCGCCGCTTGTGCTCACCGAGAGCCGGGACGCCCGGACCAAGACATTCGACCTTCCCGGTGCGGTCATGGTGACCGCTGGCCTGTCGTCCGTGGTCTACGCGATCACGCAAGCCGGCCAGGAAGGCTGGTTGGCCGGCCGTACGCTCGGCTTCGCCGCGGCCGGAGCCGCCTTGCTGATCGGGTTCGTCGTATGGGAGCTGCGACACCCGGAGCCGTTGATGCGCTTCGGCATCTTGCGAACCCGCACCGTCAGCGGCGCGAACGTGGCCGGCTTCATCATGGGCACCGCACTGTTCGCGATGTTCCTGATGCTGACGCTGTACATGCAGCAGGTGCTCGGCTACTCGGCGATGAAGACGGGTGTGGCCTATCTCGCCGTCGCCGGCACGGCCATCATCTGGTCGACGGTGGCCGCGCAGCTGGTCACCCGGGTCGGGGTCAAGCCGGTGCTGGTCGCTGGCATGTCGTTCCTGACCGCGGGGCTGATCTACTTCACCCAGGTGTCGGTGGACGGTTCGTACCTGGCCGATCTCCTTCCGGGGTTCCTGCTGGTCGCGGTCGGCATCGGCTTCTCGTTCGTGCCGATCTCGATTGCGGCGCTGGCGGGCGTGTCGGCGTCCGAGGCGGGGCTGGCCTCGGGCCTGATCAACACGTCGCAGCAGATCGGCGGCGCGCTAGGGATCGCCGCGCTGTCCACGATCGCCACCTCGCAGACCACCGACGCGCTGGCCTCGGGCACTGCCTTGCCGGCGGCGATGGTGGACGGCTTCACCGCCGCTTTCCTTATCGGTGCCGTGATCGCGGGTCTCGGAATCGTGGCTTCGCTCACGCTGGTCCGTCGTGACGACCTCGTCACGCAGCCGGAGGAGGAGTCGGAGCTCGCCTTGGAGGGCGCCGCTGCCTAACAGGGGAACAGCACCCCGGTGGTCAACCACCTCTCCCCCCACCGGGAACCGCAGACGTCCGCCGCTTGTCGGCGGGCGTCTGCGGGCGTTTCGGGGATAGAAACGAGCCGAGCGCGTTAGAGACCGCAGGTTTAGAACCGCAGCCCGTTCTCCAGACGGGCGAGCGCCTCATCCAGCAGATCGGGCAACTCGGCCTTGCCTTCGCTCTCCATCCATTGCATCACCGCGGCCATGCTTACGCCCATGAACGCGCCG
>DATFRM010000264.1:0-9739 GCA_035263265.1 Actinomycetes bacterium | reverse complement strand
ACGATCGCCGGGCCGCTGAAGCTGTCCAGGAGCCGGCCAAGTATGTGCTGGGCCAGCACAACCGGGATCCGGTCGGCCTGGGTACCGCGCAACTGTGGCGTGCCGCTTTCGACGATGTCGCGGGTGAGGAAGGACATGCCGCCGCACAACCCCATCCGAGTGGCGTTGATCTTCGCCGACGGCAGCCCGGCTACCGAGATCGCCAGCTGGGTACCCTGCGGCCATGGGCCGTTGGCGAACCGGGGCGCACGGGTTGACGGCAGGAAGTCCGGCACCGTGACTGGGCCGAACCATTGAACGGTCTTGGAGGACCACAGCGACCCGCCACCGTTTGCGTAAATGACGAGGTTGCCATCGTCCTGAAGCACCAACTGGGCGCCGGGATTGCCGGCGGTGTTACTGGCCCAGCAGACCCGTCCATCGGTAGCGCGGGCGACCAGGTTCCCGTCGGCCTGCATGACAGCGCGGTTCGCGGGCTGGCCCGCCGTCCCTGATGACCACAGGGCATGCCCGTCGTCCACGCGGTAGAGCACAAGATTGCCGTCGGCCTGCATGACCAATCGGGTGCGCCCGTTACCGGCCGTTAGCTGCGCACCGCGGTTCAACTGCGCGCCGGCAGGTAAGCGATCCATGGCCCCTCCCCAGTGCTTGTGATGCGTCCCCGCCTCCATCCTGCTCGCTTAAAGGAGGATCCGGATCACTTGGTGACGAGGAGAACCCATCGGACCGATGGCTGACCAGTCGCGCGACTCGTCACACAATGGAGTGGTGACGGACGTCGCGGACATCGTGCCTTCGGAGGAGTCCGGTCGGGTCAGTCCCCCATTGCGGTCGCTGCGGGACATGCCGGGGCCGACGGGGAACCCGATCGTGGGCATGGCGTTGGAGTTCCGCCGTGGCGTACTGCCGACCTTGCTGCGTGGCTTCCGCGAGTTCGGGGATCTGGTCGCATACCGGTTCGGGCCGGCGCTCGGGCCGATGCGCCAGTTCGGCGTCGCGGCCCATCATCCGGATCTGGTGCAGCAAGTGCTCACCGAGAGCGAGCGCACCTACGGAAAGGACACGCTCGGCTTCCAGACTCTGTCCGATCTGCTCGGCCGCGGGTTACTGACCACGGAGGGCGAGCGGTGGCGCCGGCAACGCCGCACCCTCGCGCCGCTGTTCACTCCCCGCCGGGTCGCCAGCTACGCGGACCTGATGCGCGACGAGGCGGATCGGCTGATCCAGGAATCGCCGCCGCCAACGTCCGCCCCGGCGCGTCGGAACGCAGCACCGGCGCACGCTGGCGGGCCAGTCGACCTGCATGCGCTGATGATGCGCTACACGCTGCGGGTGGTAGGGCGAGCCCTGTTCGGTGAGGACGTCGACGAGGCGGTCCCGGCGCTGCGCACACTGGTACCGCTCGCCGGCCGGCTGACCCAGCAGCGCACGTTGCAGTTCGTGCGCTTCCCGCTGGCCTGGCCCACTCCACGCAACCGGCGGATGCGGACGGTCCGCACGAGACAGTACGAGATCGTGGACCGCATCCTCGCCCGGCACACATCGACGGCGAATGCCGCCGACGACCTGGTCACCCGGCTGCAAGCGGCCCGCGACCCGGAAACCGGCGCACCGCTGTCCGTGGACGAGATCCGGGACCAGGTTCTGGTGTTCCTACTGGCCGGGCATGAGACGACGGCCGGCGCGCTGACCTTCACACTGCACCTGCTGGGTCGCGATCCCGAGCTGCAGGAGAAGGCACTCGGGGACAACCAGTTGCTGCGCGCGTCGCTACTCGAGGGCATGCGGCTGTTCCCGCCGGCCTACCTCACCGAGCGGATCACACTGGGCGACACGGTGCTCGGTGGGTACCACCTACCGCGCGGAACCCTGGTCGTCGTGTCGCCATGGGTGACGCATCGCCATCCGGCTTATTGGCCCGATCCGGACCGCTTCGATCCGTACCGTTTCGTCGGTGAGCACGGTCGTCCTCGATACGCGTATTTCCCGTTCGGTGGCGGCCCGCGCAGCTGCATCGGCGAACACTTCGCCATGCTGGAGGCGGAGATCCTGCTGCGCAGCCTGCTCGGCCGGTATCGCATCGAGTCGACAAGCGCCGACGTCGAGGTGGCCGCCTACGTCACGCTGCGCCCGGCCGGCCCGGTACTCGGTCGGCTGCACCCGCGCTAGCGGGGGCCGACCGACGATCGCGGAACCTTCGCTACTCGAGCACCGACCGAGCGGTCTTCAGATCCTCGGTAGCGATCACGATGTGCACGCCGCCAAACGTCGGGTAGGCGAGGTCGATATTCACGTTCGCCTTGGCAAGCTGCCGGGTGAGCTCCCCCAGCGTTCCCGGCCGGTCCTCGATGTTCACCACGAGAACCTCCCGCTCGTCGGCCACACCCATGCCGGCGCGCTTCAAAGACTCCCGGCATCGGACCACTGCCTCGTCGTCGACGAGCACGTGGACGACACCCTTGCCCTCGCCGGTGAACGCCGCCAGGCCGCGAATGTTTACGCCGGCTTCACCGATCGCCCGCCCGATCCGGGCGAGCTGTCCGGGCCGATCGTCAATGATCACCGTTAGGTCGGTCGACATGGCCTCCTGATCTTCGCACTGCCGACGGAGTACAGGCAATCCATCGCCCCGTGCCAGGTGCCAAGGAACCGCACTCACTCGACAACGGTTTGTCAAGTGAGACTCCTGCGCACTGTTGACCATAACGGGCCGTCCTACTACCTTACGGCGTAAGTCTTACAACGTACGAATCCGTTCTCGTGGGAAGCGGAGGCGATGGCACGGATGCCTGCACGCAACCCGGAAGACCAAGCCCGCGAATTGTTCGCTCCGCTCGGGCCCACCTACGATCGGGTCGGCGCCGTGCTCTCGCTGGGACAAGACCCGCGCTGGCGGCGGTTCCTCGTCTCGCGCCTTCCGCGCGGCGGTCACGTCCTCGACGTGGCGACCGGGACCGGACTCGTCGCGGCCCAACTCCTTCGGCACGGGTTCGAGGTGACCGGAGTCGATCAGAGCCCCGAGATGCTGGCGATCGCGCAGCGGCGGTTCGGCGACGTGGTCGAGCTGGTCAATGCGTCGGCGGAGGCGCTGCCGTTCAATTCCGAATCCTTCGACCACCTCACATTCACCTACCTACTTCGGTACATAACTGATCCGCGGGCGACGCTGGCCGAGCTCGCACGCGTCGTGCGACCGGGTGGTCTCGTCGCCTCGCTCGAATTCGGTGTGCCGAAAGGTCCCGCTCGTCCGCTCTGGGAGCTCTACGTCCGGACGGTGCTGCCGCTCGGCGGCCGCCTGCTCCGCAACGGCTGGCCAGAGGTCGGCGACTTCCTTGGCGGCTCGATCCGGGACTTCTGGGCGACCCACCCGCTCGATCGCCAACTCGAGTGGTGGCGCGCTGCGGGCCTGCATCCGGTAGATGTACGCCACCTGAGCTTCGGCGCGGCCGTGATCATCTGGGGACGAAAGACATGAGCAGGTCGGCCGACCGGGCGGCCGGCCGGGCCGCGACCCGAGCCGTTCAGCCGGCCTCGCGGCCCGCCTGGTATGCGCTCGACCGGGGCGGCTGGCGCGACTACGTGACGCTGCTCCATCCCCCGTACACCGCCTGGCACCTGTCGTACGTGGTCATCGGCGGTTGCCTCGCACCCGTGGTCGCATGGGATCGGCTCGGTGCCGCGGTCCTCGCGTTCGCTCTCGCCGTCGGCCTAGGTGCGCACGCGCTCGACGAACTGAATGGGCGACCGCTTCGCACGAGAATCCCGGATCGGGTTCTGGTCGCCCTCGCCGGTCTCTCGATTGCGGGCGCCTGCCTGATCGGCCTCGCCGGCGCGCTCACGTTCAAGTCCTGGCTGGCACTGCTGGTCCCTATCGGGCTCTTCCTGGTGCTGGCCTACAACCTGGAACTCGCCAGCGGGCGCTTCCACTCCGACGTATGGTTCGGCCTGGCGTGGGGCGGCTTTCCGGTGCTCACGGGCTACGCGGCAGTCGCCGGAACCATCCGCGGCGTAGCCGTGCTCGCAGCTGCGTTCGCAGTCTTGCTCTCGCTCGCCCAGCGCGTGCTGTCCAGCCACGTGCGGTATGTGCGCCGCCGGGTAGTCGCGGTGCGTGGCGAGCTCGAGCTGGCCGATGCCCGCAAGGAGCCGCTCGACGCCGCGCGCCTCACTGCCGCGGCCGAGGCCGGATTGCGGCTGCTATCGCTCGCGACCGTCGTCCTCGCCGCGACCTTCGTGGTGTTCCGGATCTGATCGGCGGCGACGATGAACCCATCCGGCGAGAAGCGGATCTGTGTGATCGGCGCCGGACCCTGTGGTCTGACAGCGCTGAAGAACTTACGGCAGGCCGGCTGCCGCAACGTCGTTTGCTATGAGGAGAGCGGCGGCATCGGCGGCAACTGGGCGTTCTCCGACGATCCCCGGCGAATCAGCGTCTACGAATCGGCGCGCCTCATCTCATCACGCCGCATGTCATCGTTCGACGACTTTCCGATGCCCAAGGACTACCCGGACTTTCCCTCGCACCGCCAACTGCTCGCCTACTTCACCGACTACGCGCGGGCATTTCGGCTCGGGTCTCACATCCGTCTCGGCTCACGGGTGGAGCGATGCGCGCTCGACGGCGACGGGCGGTGGATCGTTCGGGTCGCCTCGCATGCCGGAACCACGGATGAGCACTTCGACAATCTGCTGGTCTGCTCCGGTCACCACCGCGAACCGCTGGTGCCTGCATACCCCGGTACGTTCTCCGGCCGGATCGTGCACTCGTCGGCGTACAAACGCCCAGAACCGTTCCGCGGCCAACGGGTACTCGTGGTCGGCGCAGGCAACTCGGCCGCTGACATCGCCACGGAGGTCGCTCAGGTC
Organism: Actinomycetes bacterium; assembly: GCA_035263265.1. GTDB lineage: Bacteria > Actinomycetota > Actinomycetes > JAKEEW01 > JAKEEW01 > DATAFN01. Next base: position 4,876 of record DATFRM010000264.1, on the reverse strand, counting down.
GCCTCGCACGCTGTGCTCAGCATGCGCGAGGCAACCTACTTCATGCCAAGGCACATGTTCGGCCTGCCGAGCGACGTCGTTTACACATTCCTGATGAGCAAGCTTCCCCGGCCGCTGCTCCAGACGGCGCTGAAGCTGTGGCTCCGGCTCGCGACCGGCAACTGGGCAGAGTATGGCCTGCCCACTCCGACGAACATGCCACTCGACAAGCACCCGACGGTGAACTCCAGCGTCCTTGACGCGCTACGCGCAGGCCGGCTCGAGGCCCGCCGCGGTGTCCAGGGCTATGAGGGAACTACCGTCCACTTCACCGACGAGACGCGGGACGAGTTCGACGCCATCATCATGGCGACCGGCTTTCGCCCCAGCTTCCCGTTCCTGTCCAGTCAGATCACCGACTGGGATACGACCAAGACGCCGCCGCTGTATCTGAAGATGATTCATCCGACGATTCGAAGCCTGTACTTCATCGGCCTGTTCCAGCCCATCGGCTGCATCTGGCGGCTCGCCGACTACCAGGCACGCCTCGCCGCGCTGCAGATCAGCGGGCGGCTGAACCGCCCGCCGGACCTCGAGCTGCGAATTCACCGCGAAACCACCCACGGGCGCCATCGGATCGATCCGTCGCCCCGGCACGCGATCGAGGTCGACTATCACGCCTTCCGGCGCCAACTGCTCGGCGAGCTCGCTTCAGCCGACGCCTGAGCGCCCGACCGGGCCGCCGCGCCAGTCCGGCATGGCGCGGTCGCCCGCGGCGACGTCGAACGCGGCCCGGGCCAAGATGCGGGTCGAGTCCAGGGTCGGCAGCGGCGAGATGTCGGGCGTCACCAGCAGCGAGATCTCGGTGCACGCGAGTGCGACCGCGTCACAGCCGCGGGCCGCCAGGCGATCGATGACCCGAACGTACTCACGACGCGACTGGTCGGTGACCACGCCGTTGACCAGCTCAGTAAAGATGATCGTGTCGACGGTGCGGCGATCGTCCTCCGCGGGTACGGCGGCGGCCAGCCCGTGAGCCGCGAGCGCCTGGGGATAGACCGGTCCGTCCATCAGGTAGCGGGTGCCGAGCACACCCACCCGGCGATGGCCGGCGCGAGCAGCCAACTCGGCAAGCTCCTCGGCGATATGCAGGCCGGGCAGCGCAAGGTCCGGTCCTGGCTGCTCGAGAGCGAGGTGCGCAGTGTTGTCCGGGCTGACAAAGAAGTCCGCTCCGGCGCTGGCGAGCCGCTGCACACTGACCGCAAGCGTGGCCCGGACCGTGGCGTAGTCACCCGCATCCCAAGCGGGCAGGCTGTGCCCGAACGCGATGTAGTCGAGCGTGATGTCCGGGTACACGTGCGCGCCCAGTCGACGCACGCCTTCTTGACAGAACTCGAGGAAGCACAGCGCGGCACCTTCGGTGCTGTGCGCGAGAATGCCCAGATGTTTCATGATCGCTCCACTGCAGCGGTCCGCTGTCGCACTAGTCGCGAATAGCATGTCCCGCGGCCGCCGCTGACGGGAGGACGCGTGGACATTACGGGTGTTGTACGGCCGGATGGTGCCGCGGCCGAGGCGGCGCGGCTGGTGTGCGCGGAGTACTCGAGCGAGGCGCTGTACAACCACGCTGTGCGGTCCTTTGTATTCGGCGCCGCCTACGCCCAGGAGCGAAGCCTCGACTTCGACCTGGAGCTGTTCTACGTCGCCGCGCTGCTGCACGATTTCGGTTTGACCACCTCGTTCGACAGCCATGCGCTGCCATTCGAGGAGGCGGGCGGGCACGTGGTTCGCGTCCTGACCGCGGGGCTCGGTTGGTCGGTGGAGCGGCGGGATCGCGCCGCCGAGGTGATCGTCCTGCACATGCGGCACGACGTCTCGACCGGCGAGGATGTGGAAAGTCACCTGCTACAGGTAGGCACGAGTGCGGACGTTTCCGGCCTCAGGGTGGCCGAGTTCGATCCGCAATTCGTGGCTGACGTGTTGGCTGAATATCCCCGACTCGGCTTCGCGGCGGAGTTCTTGGCGCTGGTCACCGACCAGGCAACCCGCAAGCCTAGTAGCGCGGCTGCGGAGCTCGTTGCCAGCGGAGTCGCAGCACGTCTTGCCTCCAACCCACTGGAGCGGTCTTCCGCTTAGTGCTGGCAGGTGGCATGGAAGGAGTACGGATGAACGGCTACGGCAACCGCGTCCGCCTGGGCGCCATCGCGCTGGGCGTCGCGGGCCTGCTGTTCGTTCTCTACCCCGCGGTCCGACCGTGGAAAGACGAGTCCACCGCCGAGGGTGCCCAGGCGGCGATGTCATCCGCAGCGTGGGTGGCAGCCCATCTGTTCGCCATCATCGGCTTCATCCTGGTGCCGCTCGGCCTACTCGCAGTCTGGGCCGTGCTGGCCCGCAGCGCGGTGGAACGGCTCGCATTCGGCGCCGTCGTGATCACTTGGATCGGCGTCGGCCTTACCTTGCCTTACTACGGCGCGGAGGACTTCGCACTCAACGCCATCGCCAGCAAGGCCACGCAAGGCCAGAGCCTGGACCTACTCGACCTGGTCGACGCGATCCGGTACCACCCGGTCGGCGGCACCATGTTCATCCTTGGCCTGCTGGCGCTGGGCGCCGGTGCGGTCCTGGCGGCGACATGCGTGTGGCGTTCCGGGACGCTCCCACGCTACAGCGGCGTGCCTATGGCCGTGGGTTTCGCGCTATTCATTCCACAGTTCTTTGCGCCGGGAGGAATTCGGATCGCGCACGGGGTCCTACTCGGCGCCGGACTGGTCTGGCTGGCGCTGGTGCTCTGGCGCGTCGAGGCACACACCTAGGAGCGGTCGTACGCTGCCGCGGTGGCTGTTGTGCTGACCGTCGGGCACGGGGCCCGGTCTGCCGAAGCGCTCGTCGAGGTCCTGCTGCGCGCCGGCGTGACCGCGCTGATCGACATCCGGCGGTACTCGGGCTCCCGCCGCCATCCACAGTTCGGACGTGCGGCACTGGCCGTAAGCCTGCCTGCCAGCGGCATCCAGTACGAGTGGCAGGGCGACGATCTGGGTGGCCGGCGCCCCGGGAAGGCGTCGTCCCGCCATGTGGCAGTGTCGAGGTCGTCCATCTGATCGACGTCGGTCGCAGCGAGCCCCATGGGGTGCGGCAGACGATGCGATGCGGCGACGACGGCTGGCCGATCTACGACGTCCCGGACACGCTGCCGCTGGAGCAGTAGCGACACCCATCGTCGTCATCTAGATACGTCCGATTTCAACCTCCTGGGGAGATGGCGGCGTCTATGTCCCATCGGCGGTCTGTGGATCGTCTTAGTAGTAGCCGCCCGGATTGACCGGGTCACCGCGGCGGCGCCCACGATCAACCGCCGGCGCGACGCGGCCAGCTAAGGAGGAAAGACCGGATGTCATCGACGGCAAGGCCGAATCCGGGCCCGGAAACGTACCGGTGGGTCACTCCCGTCGCGATCGTCGCGGGCTGTCGCTCCGGCCCGTCCCCAGAGTTAGGGATAGCCCGAGGATCACCGATTCAGTGGCTTATGGGCGGCGCAGCGCGAACCTACGGTACAGAACATGATTGACGTCGGCCGAGTTGAGGCCGCGACACCGGTCGGGGAATCCGCGCCGGGATCCCTGTTGATCGAGACCGCCAGCCAGCGTCGCGCCCGCTTCGAGCGCGATGCGCTGCCCCACCTGGACCGGCTGTACTCGGCGGCGCTGCGGATGACCAGGCACCCATCCGACGCCGAGGACCTGGTCCAGGAGACATGCGCGAAGGCGTTCGCGGCGTTTCATCGCTTCACCGAAGGCACTGATCTCAGGGCCTGGCTGTATCGGATCCTCACCAACACGTTCATCAACAGCTACCGCAAACGGCAGCGCGAGCCGTGGCTGCAGAGCCCCGACGAGATCACGGACTGGCAGTTGGCTCGCAGTACGACGCACGCCCCCGCCGGGCCGAAGTCGGCCGAGGCCGAGGCTCTCGAGCACCTGCCGGACGCGGATGTGAAGGCCGCGCTGGAAGCCATCCCGGACGAGTCCCGGGTAGCGATCTACCTCGCCGACGTCGAAGGCTTCGCCTACAAGGAGATCGCTACCATCGCCGACGCTCCGATCGGCACCATCAAGTCCCGACTGCACCGCGGCCGCCGGCAGCTGCGCGTCCTGCTGTACACGTACGCGCAGGCCAGGGGCATGCTGCCGGAACGATCGATAAACGGTCGGGATCCGGCCGTCGTTATCGCCAGAACCTGTCCGGAATCCGCGGCGTAGAGCGAGTACAACAAAGGAGAGCGCGACCAGGAGGCGACACCATGAGGTTCTCGACCGCAGCTGTGGCTGGCGCGTGCAGTCGCCATCCAGGGCGCACCCTTGCCGTGTGGGGCGTCGTGCTGCTCGGTTCGATCGCCGCTCTTGTCTTCGCCCTAACCGGGTTCACGACCGAGGCAGCGGCGACGAACAACCCGCAGTCAGACCGCGCGGACGCCCGGTTAGTCGCAGCTTTTCCTCCCGATCCGCAGCGCGCCGTCACCGATCTGGTCGTTGTGCGTTCGACCAGCCTGACCGTCGACGATCAGCAGTTCCGCACATTCGTCGCCGGGCTGGTGCGTACCGGCCGCGAAAGCGGAGCCGTGCTCAACGCGATCACCTACTTCGACACTCAGGACCCCACGCTCGTCTCGGCCGACCGGCACGCAACCCTGATCCCGGTCAACATCGGCGACGACGAAGACGCGGCCGAGGTCATCGACGCCGTGAAGCGCGCGGATGCCGACCCGGACTACGCGGTGCTGGTCACCGGCAACACGACGCGCGATCACGACTTCAACGAGCTGTCCGAGCGGGACCTGACGAACGGCGAGCTCAAGTTCGGGCTCCCTGCCGCCCTGATCATCCTGCTGCTGGTCTTCGGC
>DATFRM010000263.1:0-14319 GCA_035263265.1 Actinomycetes bacterium | reverse complement strand
GGTATTCGTACTACACGAGGGCGGAAAGCTCGAGGTCAACCCGACCGTGCCGCTGCGAGATCGGACCGATCTGTCCCGGGCATACACCCCCGGCGTCGCCGAGGTCTGTACCGCGATCACGGCCGACCCCGATCTGGCGTTCACATACACCTGGAAGGCGAACACCGTCGCGGTCGTCACCGACGGCAGCGCAGTGCTCGGCCTGGGTGATCTCGGCCCGCTCGGTGCGCTGCCGGTGATGGAGGGCAAGGCGCTGCTGTTCAAGGCGTTCGCCGGTGTGGACGCGGTGCCGATCTGCCTTGACTGCCGAGACGTGGACGAGCTGGTCGAGACCGTGGTGCGGCTCGCGCCCGGATTCGGTGGGATCAACCTGGAGGACATCTCGGCACCGCGGTGCTTCGAGGTCGAGCCGAAGCTGCAGGCGCGGCTGCCGATTCCGGTGTTTCACGACGATCAGCACGGCACCGCGATCGTGGTGCTAGCGGCGCTGCGCAGCGCCGCCCGGCTGACCGGCCGGACGCTAGCTGACCTGCGCGTGGTCATCTCCGGCGCCGGCGCGGCCGGAGTCGCGGTAACCCGAATCCTGCTCGCCGCCGGCATCGGCGATGTGGCGGTCAGCGACAGCCGCGGCATCCTGCATCCCGGCCGGAGCGACCTGAGCCCGGTCAAGGCTTCGCTTGCCGAGGTGACCAATCATGCCGGGCTCACCGGGTCGCTGGCCGCCGCGCTGGCCGGCGCGGACGTGTTCATCGGGGTGAGCGCCGGATCGGTATCCGAGGAGGCGGTGGCGACGATGGCTCCGCAGGCGATCGTGTTCGCGCTGGCCAATCCCAACCCCGAGGTCGATCCGGAGATCGCGCACCGGTACGCGGCCGTGGTCGCGACCGGCCGCAGCGACCACCCGAACCAGATCAACAACGTGCTCGCGTTTCCTGGCGTGTTCCGGGGCGCGCTGGACGTGCGGGCCCAGCGGGTGACCGAGCAGATGAAGCTAGCCGCCGCGACCGCGCTCGCCGACCTGGTCGGCGCCGATCTGACGCCGGACTACGTGGTCCCGTCGCCGTTCGACCCGCGGGTCGCGCCGGCGGTGGCAAGTGCCGTCGCCGACGCCTGGCGGTCTGGCTAGGGTCCACCAGAACTTAGGAGATACGCCCTAGATGCGCGCTGTACTTGCGACCGGAATCAACCCCGACGACCCGCTGGCCGGACTTTCGGTGGCCGACTACCCCGAGCCGAAACCGACCGACGATTGGACCACGGTCTCGGTCAAAGCCGCCGCGCTGAACCACCACGACCTGTGGACGCTGCGCGGGGTGGGTATCCGCGAGGATCGGCTGCCGATCGTGCTCGGCTGCGACGCGGCCGGCCTCGACGAGGACGGTAACGAGGTCATCGTCCACGGGGTCATCGGTTCTCCGGGCTGGTACGGCGACGAGGCGCTCGACCCAGGCCGCTCGCTGCTGTCCGAGCGGTACGACGGCACCTTCGCGGACCAGGTAGCGGTGCCCAGGTGGAACCTTCTCCCGAAGCCCGCCGCACTGTCCTGGGCAGAAGCCGCCTGCCTGCCCACCGCGTGGCTGACCGCGTACCGGATGCTGTTCACCGCGTCCGGCGTCCAGCCCGGTGGCACGATCCTGGTCCAAGGCGCGTCCGGTGGAGTGGCGACCGCGCTGATCGCTCTCGGCCGGACCGCGGGCTACCGGATCTGGGTCACCGGTCGGTCCGAGTCCAAGCGGCAGCGCGCTGTCGACCTCGGCGCCGCCGCCGCGTTCGAGCCGGGGGCGCGGCTTCCGGAGCGCGTCGACGCGGTGATGGAAACGGTCGGCGAGGCGACCTGGCCGCACTCGCTGCGCGCGGTGCGCCCCGGGGGAACGGTCGTGGTCTCCGGAGCCACCACCGGTGACGCGCCCTCCGCCGAGCTGCGCCGGGTCTTCTTCCTGCAGCTGCGGGTGGTCGGCTCCACGATGGGGACCAGGGACGAGCTGGTCCGGCTGGTGCGGTTCCTGGAACAGACCGGGGTACGGCCGATCATCGACCAGATCCTGCCGCTCGAGGAGGCCCCGGCCGGCTTCGCCCGGATGGCCGCCGGCGACAACTACGGCAAGATCGTCTTCACGGTCTGACCCCGGCCTCCGGAGTTTCGCGCACTTACCGATCATTACGCGCCCCAGGTAGTGGACAAAGCCGTGTAAATCGCCCGAGTCCTGCTACCAACGGCGCGTAATGATCGGGATTGGGCCCAGGGAAGATGCTGGCGCGGCGGCTGGTGCAGGTGCTGGGTTCCGCGTGGGGATGCACGTAGCGAGCAACGGCACGCCGGCGGTCCGCGCCTGCCAAGCGCGATCAAGGGCAGCTTGGATCCGATGTGCGGTATGCCAGGGGTGACGGATTACATCCTGCGTGTCCCATCGAACGACGACGAAGCCGAGGTATTCGAGCCGCTCCTGTCGGCGTTTCTCAGCGAGCAGCACCGCCGAGTCTCCGGTCGCGTACTTCACGGCGCCATCGGCCTCGCCGATGACACCCGGTGGATTCCACAGAAAGTCGACGCGGGCGAATGGTTCATCGCCGCCGTAAGCGATCCAGACCTGCGGCGTCGGCTCTGGGAGTCCGTGCTCCACGATCAGCAGCATCGAAGCCGACTCAAGCCATGTCTCCCGCCGACCGTCCATACGCTCTACGGACCGGCGGGCGGCTATGACGCCACGCCACGATGCACAATCGTCGAGTACGGCGAGTATCTCCTCCCGGCTCGTCACGCCTCGTCGTAGCGCGGAGTCGCCCGCCGCGACCGCGTCGGCGGGTCGAAGATGGCGAGCAAGATCCGCCACGGTACGAGCAGCCGATGTCACGCTCAGGCCGGCTAGCCGTGAGCGGTGGCTGGGCGGGACAGCGCCGAGTTGGATCTCGAGGCTAGCGCTCGATCGTGCCGAGCCGACTTCGGCGGTCAGGCTGACCTTCCTTGGCTCTTTGGGTGGCAGGACCAGGCCGTGGAGGTACGCGGCTGAACAATGACTGATCCATGCGGCCCGATCGAGGGCGCGTAACCGTGCCTGGGCGCGGAGTCCGTGGAGCAGACCTGGGTTCTCGGTGGCAGCGCTGTGCATCGCCCGTGTACAGAAAGTGCCGCGATGCAGCGCAACCCACTCACCGCTTCGGCGCAGTCGCGTGATCTGCCAGGGGCTGTAGCCGTGGCGTCGAGCATCGGCGATGGTGAACACGACTGGCAGCTGCCCCACCCGGAGCATCCTGCGCTAGTCGGAGCAGTAACGAACGTTCGTCCACAGACCCCGCGATCATTACGCGCGCAAGCGCGCGATTGCTGCGATATTTGTGCGCTATGCCCGAATCGGTGGCGCGCAATGATCGGGAAGGCGGACCGGGAACGGCAGGTGCGGTTAGTCGTCGTCGGGGTCGTCGAGGCGGGCCAGCCAAGTGGCAAGTCGCTCGACCGGCGTCTCGAAGTCCGGGTTGAGGTCGACGAACTCGCGCAGCCGCTGCGCCAGCCAGGCCAGCGTCACCGACTCGTCGCCGCGCCGGTCGTCGAGCTCCTCGATACCGCGATCGGTGAAGTACATGGCCGGCACCGACTCAGTCCGCGAACGCAGTCTCGACGAGCCCGATCTGCTGCCGCTCGTGCATCTTGGCCGAGCCCACGGCAGGCGAGGAGGAGGCCGGCCGGCTGATCGCCCGCAGGATGCGGCCACCGAGCGCGGCCGGCAAGTTCAGGGCCATGAACGGCCACGGGCCCTGGTTGGCCGGCTCGTCCTGCACCCAGCACAGCTCCGCCTCGGCCGGATACGCAGCCAGCGTCGCCGTCAGCTCGTCGACCGGGAGCGGGTAGAGCCGCTCCACCCTCACGATCGCGACATCGGTACGTCCGGACCGTTCCCGGCCGGCGATCAGGTCGTAGTAGATCTTGCCGCTGCACAGCAGCACCCGCCGAACTCCCGCTGCCGGTATCGAAGCGTCGCCGATGACCGGCTGGAACGACCCTGACGTCAGATCCTCGACGCCGGAGCGGGCCGCCTTCAAGCGCAGCATCGACTTCGGCGTGAAGATCACAAGCGGCCGATGGACCTGTGAGCGCGCCTGCCAGCGCAGCAGGTGGAAGTGGTTCGCCGGCGTCGAGGGCTGGGCCACGGTCATGTTGTCCTGGGCGCACATCGTGAGGAAGCGCTCGATCCGTGCCGACGAGTGGTCCGGGCCTTGGCCCTCGTACCCATGTGGCAGCAGCAGCACCACCCCGGACTGCTGGCCCCACTTCTGCTCACCGGACGAGATGAACTCGTCAATGATCGTCTGGGCGCCATTGGCGAAGTCACCGAACTGCGCCTCCCAGAGCACTAGCGCATCCGGCCTGGCTACCGCGTAGCCGTACTCGAAGCCCATCCCGGCAAACTCGCTCAGCAGCGAGTCGTACACCCAGAACCTGGCCTGGCCGGGATCGAGGTTGGCCAGCGGGGTCCACTCCCTGGCGGTGATCCGGTCGATGAGCACCGCGTGCCTTTGCACGAACGTGCCGCGCCGGCTGTCCTGCCCGGACAGCCGGACCGGGGTCCCCTCCAGAAGCAGCGTGCCGAACGCCAGCAGCTCGCCGAACGCCCAGTCGATGCCGCCCTGTGCGGCCATGTCGGCGCGCGTCTCGAGCAGCTTGACCAGTTTTGGGTGGACCTTGAAGCCGTCCGGCACGGTGACCCATGCGTCCCCGATCCGCGTGATGACCTCGACCGGGACCGCGGTCTGCACCCCAACTCTGGGCTGCTCGGGCAGCGTCTCGGCGATACCGGCGAGCTGCCTGGACTCGGACTCGCGGGTCTCCATGAAGACCTTCTCGAGCTGCTCCTGGTAGTCGCGCAGTGCCTGCTCCGCCTCGTCGAGCGAGATGTCGCCGCGGCCGATCAACGACTCGGTGTAGAGCTTGCGAACCGAGCGCTTGGCGTCGATGAGGTCGTACATCATCGGCTGGGTCATCGACGGGTCGTCGCCCTCGTTGTGGCCGCGTCGCCGGTAGCAGATCATGTCGATGACGACGTCTTTGTTGAACGTCTGGCGGAACTCGAACGCCAGCCTGGCCACCCGTACGCACGCCTCCGGGTCGTCGCCGTTGACGTGGAAGATGGGCGCCTGGATCATCCGGGCGACGTCGGTGGCATACATCGACGAGCGGCTGGCCTCCGGCGACGTGGTGAAGCCGACCTGGTTGTTCACCACGACGTGGATCGTGCCGCCGGTGCGGTAGCCGCGCAGCTGGGACAGGTTGAGGGTTTCCGCCACCACGCCCTGGCCGGCGAACGCGGCATCACCGTGCATGAGCACCGGCAGCACGGTGAAGCCCCCCTCGCCGCCGCCCCTGTCCAACTTGTCCTGCTTCGCCCGGACGATGCCCTCCAGCACCGGGTTGACCGCCTCGAGATGGGACGGGTTGGCCGCGCATGAGACCGCCACCGAACTGCCATCCACGGCGATGTACTCGCCCTCGGCACCGAGGTGGTACTTCACGTCACCGGAGCCCTGCACGGTACGCGGGTCCTGGTTGCCCTCGAACTCGCGGAACACGTCGCCGTAAGCCTTGCCAACCACGTTGGTCAGCACGTTCAGCCGGCCCCGGTGCGGCATCCCGATGCACACCTCGTCCAGCCGGGCGCGGGCCGCGGCGTCCAGCACTGCATCCAGCAGCGGGATCACCGACTCGGCGCCCTCCAGCGAGAACCGCTTCTGGCCGACGTACTTGACCTGGAGGAACGTCTCGAACGCCTCGGCCTGGTTGAGCTTGCGGAGGATCCGCAGCTGTTCCTCGCCGGACGGCTTCGCATGCGGGGTCTCCACCCGGGCCTGGATCCACTTGCGCTGGTCCGGGTCCTGGATGTGCATGTACTCGATGCCGACCGTGCGGCAGTACGAGTCGCGTAGCACGCCGAGGATCTTGCGCAGCGTCATCATCGGCCTGCCGCCGAAGCCGCCGGTGGCGAACTCGCGCTCCAGGTCCCACAGGGTCAGGCCGTGTGAGACCACGTCCAGATCCGGATGCTTGCGCTGCCGGTACTCCAGCGGGTCGGTGTCGGCGAGCAGGTGCCCGCGGACCCGGTAGGAGTGGATGAGCTCCAGCACCCGCGCGGTCTTGTCGACGTCCTCGTCGTGACTGGTGGAGATGTCCTGGATCCAGCGGACCGGCTCGTATGGGATGCGCAGCGAGGTAAAGATCTTGTCGTAGAAGTCATCCATACCCAGCAGCAGCTGATGCACGAGCCGGAGGAACTCGCCGGACTGCGCGCCCTGGATGATCCGGTGGTCGTAGGTCGAGGTCAGCGTCATGATCTTGCTGACCGCGAGGCGCGCCAGCGTGTCCGGCGCGGCGCCCTGGAACTCCGCGGGGTACTCCATCGCGCCCACGCCGATGATCGCGGACTGGTTCGGCATCAGCCGCGGCACACTGTGGACGGTGCCGATGCCACCGGGGTTGGTCAGGCTCATCGTGGTGCCGGCGAAGTCGTCGACGGTCAGCTTGCCGGACCGGGCGCGCCGGACCAGATCCTCGTACGCGGCCCAGAACTGTACGAAGTCCAGCGTCTCGGCCGACTTGATCGAGGGCACCAGCAGCTGCCGGCTGCCGTCCGGCTTGGTGATGTCGATGGCCAGTCCCAGGTTGACGTGCTCGGGTTTCACCAGGTTCGGCTTGCCGTCCACCTGGGCGTACGAGTAGTTCATCGACGGCATCGACTTGACCGCCTGAACCAGCGCGTAGCCGATGAGGTGGGTAAACGACACCTTGCCGCCGCGACTGCGGGCGAGGTGGTTGTTGATCACGATGCGGTTGTCGATGAGCAGCTTCGCCGGCACCGCGCGGACGCTGGTGGCGGTGGGAACCTCGAGGCTTGCCTCCATGTTCGCCACCACCCGCCCGGCCGGACCGCGCAGTGGCTCGACCTCGGCGTGCGGGCGGGCCGCAGGCTGCTTGGCAGCGCCCGGCTCGGTCTTCGTCGGCTGTGCAGTCGGCTGCGCGGGCGCCGGTTGTGGCGGAGCCTGGCTGGGAGCGGCCTTGGCGGTGGCCGGGGCACTGTCGGCCGGCGTGGCTTGGGCCGGGGCCGGCAGCGCGGCGGTCGGCGCGGGTTCGCCGGGTTGGGCGGGTTGCGCGGCGGTCGGCGCGGGTTGGCCGGCTTGGGCGGGTTGCGCAGGGGCGGGGGGCTGCGGACTGGGCGCGGTGGTCGCGGGCGCGGTGGCGGGCGCGACGGTCGTCGGCGCGGACTCGGTAGCGGACGCCGGTGCCTGCGTAGCGCCCAGTTTGGCGACCGCGGCCTCGAGGTCACTCGGCTGATAGTCGGCAAAGAAGTCCCACCAAGCCTTGTCGACCGAGTTGGGATCCTTCAGGTACTGCTGGTAGATCTCGTCGACGAGCCATTCGTTGGGTCCGAAGGCTTGCATCGGGTTGGTGCGCGAGGCCTGAGACGACACGTCGGGCGCCCTTTTCACGTGCGTGATCAACAAATTCGGTACACGACCAGACTAGCGGGGAGTCCGGCCCATTCCAGGTGGCTGCGTGGCCACCCGCTAACCGGCGGAAGACCGACAATCGGTCGGCAATTCCGCCGCCTCCGCTACTCGAAGACTGCCAAATTCGTGATTTCCCTTGCGTGTCCGCCCAGGCGGCGGTTGACAGGGATCATGAAACGGCGATCTCAGTTTGAGCGGCGGGTCATGAAACAGCGGTGGGGCCGGCTTCCTGGCGGAAACCGGCCCCGCGGCTCGATTGCCTAGCTGTGACGACCTAGAGCGGGCGAACCTGCTCAGCCTGCGGGCCCTTGGCGCCCTGCGTGATCTCGAACTCCACCCGCTGGTTCTCGTCCAGCGTGCGGAATCCGCTGGACAGAATCGCGGAGTAGTGAACGAAGACGTCAGCGCCGCCGCCGTCCTGGGCGATGAAACCAAAGCCCTTCTCAGCGTTGAACCACTTGACCGTACCGGTGGCCATTTGTCCTTGAACTCCTCGGGAAACGATGTCGGCCCACACTTCGCGGACCCGGTGAGTTGCGGTGATCGCGTTCCCGGAGTGCGCTACCGAGAGCACAAACGCCCACGGCTAGTAGCTCCGCGGGCGCTCAAGAACGTTTGCTAACCACAACGACAACCGCGATTACGCTACCACAGTGGCGCTCACCGGCGGAGGCGCGACTTACCGGTCGGGGCGGTGCCGGCCGCGGTTGCGCGGCGATTCCGGCTGGCCGGGCCCTGCCGGGCGTCGCTGGTCCGGCTGACCCTGTGCCGCCGGATGCCGTTGATCGGCCGGGCCCCGCTGCTCTGGCTGGTGGCGGGCGCGGCGCGGATCGCTGGGCAGTTGGGTGCCCGGCTGGTGGCGTGGATCAAGGCCGTATCCAGGATCCGGCTGATAGTGCGGATCTGGCCGGGACCGCGGGTCGGCGGGTGCGGCCGGCTGGTATCTGGGGTCGGCTGCCTGGTATCGCGGGTCGACTGGCGCGGCGGCGTAGCGCGGATCGGCGGGGGCAGCGGCGTACCGAGGGTCGCCGGCCAAGGCGGCGTAGCGCGGATCGGCGGGGGCAGGGGCGTACCGAGGGTCGTCGGCCAAAGCGGCATAGCGCGGATCGGCGGGGGCAGCGGCGTACCGAGGGTCGTCGGCCAAAGCGGCGTAACGCGGATCAGCCGGGGTGGCCGGAGGAGCCGACCGGTAGCGCGGATCCGATGCCGGTGGTGCGGCCTCGGGTTCCGGAGTCGCCTGGAAGCGCGCGTCGAACCAGGAGCGCTCGGCCTCAGGCGCCTGCTCGCCCGCATAGCGCGGCTCGCCCTGATAGCCTGGCTCGCCCTGATAGCCCGGCTCGCCCTGATAGCCCGGCTCGCCCTGATAACGGGGCTGGCCATGGGCCTGATCGGCCTGATACGCCGGATCGGCGTATCCCGGGCCGGGCGCCGCGCCGCCCGTCATCGGCACGCCGGCACCCGCGGCTGCGGGGTGATCCGGCGGGTACCCGAGATCGTCCGCCTGGCCGGCGGGCTGATCGTACTGCGGATCGTCGGTTACCTCGTCGCTCGCATCGGACTTGGATGGAAGCTCACGGAACACCAGCACGGCGGCCACGACGAGCACCAGCAGCAGAACGGTGCCGGTCAGCGCCCATTCCGCCCGCGGCGCCTCAGGGTCCGCGACGGCGAGCAGGTGCATCACACCACTTGGCACAGCGGATGAGCATAGCGGTCGACCCACCGTGGATCCCGGACTCCCGAGATGCGAGAGCCTCGAGCTAGCCCAGCCGGAAGCCCAGATCGGCTTCGATCGCCATCGTGTCCATCTGTGCTTTCTGCAGCGTGCCGGAGTAATCCCAGTTCATCGCCTGCCAGCGGGTGAACTGGTCGAGCACCCACTGGCCGGACTGCCGGCTGCCGTTGCCCGAGCGCCCGTTGCCGCCGAACGGCAGATGCGCCTCGGCGCCGGAAGTGGAGTTGTTGACCGAGACCATTCCGGCCGAGATGCCGCGCCGGAATGCGAACACCTTCCTGGGGTCGGTGGTGTAGATCGACGAGGACAGTCCGTAGCCGGGTGCGTTGGCCAGCTCGATCGCCTCGTCCAGGCTGCGGTACGGAGTCACCCCGACCAGCGGTCCGAACGTCTCGGTGGTGAACACCGCGTCGTCCGGCCGAACCCCGTCGATGATCACCGGGTGGTAGAACAGGCCGCGGCTCGGATCGCCGACGAAGCCCGCGCGCGGGTTGACCGCATCGATCCGGCCGACCCCGGTCGAGCCGAGCACCCGATGGTGGTCGCCGATCCAGCCGAGATAGGTCTCGTACGACGCGGCGAACTTCTCATCCAGCAGCGGGCCGTACAGCACGTCCTCGGTCGGGGTGCCAATCCGAGCGGCCGCGGTGGCGGCGCCGAACCGGGACACGAACTCGTCGTGTACCGAGTCGTGCACGACAACCGTGCCCAGCGACGTGCAGCGCTGTCCGGCCGTGCCGAACCCGGAGAACAGCGCACCGGTCACGGCGAGCTCGAGGTCCGCGTCTTCGGTCACCACCATCGGGTTCTTCCCGCCGAGCTCTAGGCACGGTGACTGCAGGTGCCGCCCGCACAGCTCGCCGATCCGGACCCCGACCGCGGTCGAACCGGTGAAGCCGACCTTGTCCACGAAACCGGCAGCCAGCGCCAGCTCCAGGCCGGCGAACGTCGCGGCACCCTCGGCCAACACCAGGTTGAGCACGCCGGGTGGTAGCCCGGCGTGCGCGAACAGCTCGAACAGCGCGTGCCCGCTGGCGGCCGCGTACTCGGCCGGCTTCCACACCACCGCGTTCCCGCACAGCAGCGCCGGTACCAGGTACCAGGACGGCACGGCGACCGGGAAGTTGCCTGCGGTGATCACCGCGGCCACACCAATCGGAGTACGAAACGTGAATAGCTGCTTGTCCGGCATCTCCGACGGTACGGTCTGGCCATACAACCGGCGCCCCTCGCCGAGAAAGAAGTCGCAGGTGTCGACGATCTCCTGGACCTCGCCCCGGGCCTCGGCCAGCGGCTTGCCGATCTCTCTGGTGATCAATGCGGCCAGCCGCTCCGCGTTCGCCGCCACCAGGCGGCCCATGTTGGCGATCACCTGACCGCGGATCGGCGCGGGTACGTCGGCCCAGCCTGGCTGCGCAGCGCGTGCGGACTGGCAGGCCGCGACGAAATCATCCGGCCCGGCCAGCTCGACCAGAGCCACCACCTCGGTGGTGTCGGCGGGATTGGTGGACGGCATCGGCTCGGATGGAGACGGCCCGATCGGACCGCCCGCGACGATCGAGCCGATGCGGTTCGGTGCGGGGGTGGACATGGCGCACACGGTATCCCCGCAAGGACGGATAATTTCCGACAGCTTGCCGTACGCCGAGGTGATCAGTGCAACCGACCGACCCCACCGACGAGCACTTTCTCGCCGCCGCTGGGTCGCTGCTACCCGATCCCAACCAGAGCGAGGCTGGCAGGGCTGGAGCGCCCACCCGCGACCCGGACGCACCGGTCCGCCCCGGCAGCCGGCTGACCGTCGCGGCCGCCATCGAGCTGTTCGATGCGCAGCTCACCAGCCGGCACCTTGACCTGGCCGCCCGCTGGCTGCGGACGCAAGGCCTCGGCTATTACACGATCAGCTCGGCCGGCCACGAGGGGAACGCGGCACTCGCGGCCGCATTGCGCCCGACCGACCCGGCACTACTGCACTATCGCTCTGGCGGCTTCTACTGTGCCCGGGCCGGTCAGGTGCTCGGTCAGGATCCGATCAGGGACATCCTGCTCGGGCTGGTCGCCGCGGCCGATGAGCCGATCTCCGGTGGCCGGCACAAGGTGTTCGGCAGCCAGCAATTGGCGATCATCCCGCAGACATCGACGATCGCCAGCCACCTGCCTCGGGCGGTCGGAGTGGCATTCGCGATCGAGCGGGCTCGCAAGCTCGGCGTCACCTGCAGATGGCCGGACGACGCGGTAACGGTCGCCAGCTTCGGCGACGCTTCGGCAAACCATTCGACCGCACTCGGCGCGATCAACGCGGCCAGTTGGACCGTGCACCACGGCCTACCGTTGCCGCTGCTGCTGGTCTGCGAGGACAACGGCTTCGGGATCAGCGTGCGAACCCCACCGAACTGGATCGAGGCCACGTTCCGCGATCGGAACGGCATCCGCTATCTCACCGCCGACGGATCCGACCTGGCCGAGACCTACGACGCGGCGGTCGAGGTCGCGGACTGGGTGCGGGCCAAGCGGCGCCCAGCCTTCCTGCACCTGCGCATGGTCCGGCTGATGGCGCACGCCGGTTCGGACGTGGAGTCCGGCTACCGGACCGGCGCCGAGATCGCCGCCGATCTTGACCGCGACCCGTTGCTGGGCACCGCCCGGCTACTGATTGCAGCCGGGTTGCTGACCCCGCAGCGGGTGATCGACCGGTACGAGGCGGTCCGCGAGCAGGTGCTGGCGGCGGCTCGCCGCTCGACAATGCGGCCGCGGCTCACCTCCCCGCGGCAGATCATGGAACCGATCGCCCCGTCGCATCCGTACGACGTCGCGCTCGCGGCGACCCGCCAGCCGGATCGGGACCGGCGGGCCGAGGTGTTCGGCGACACCCCGCCGGAGTCCGAAGGGCCGTTGACCTTGGCCCAGTCGATCAACCGGGCGCTGCTCGAGGCCAGTGCCAGGCACCCGAACCTGCTCGTATTCGGCGAGGATGTGGGACGCAAGGGTGGGGTGTACGGGATCACCCGAGGGCTACAGCGCAAGCTGGGGCCCAGCAGGGTCTTCGACACGCTGCTCGACGAGCAGACCGTGCTGGGTCTGGCCCTCGGCACCGCGGTATCCGGGCTCCTCCCGGTGCCGGAGATCCAGTACCTTGCCTACCTGCACAACGCCGCGGACCAGCTGCGCGGCGAGGCGGCCACGCTCGCGTTCTTCTCCCAGGGCCAGTACCGCAACCCGATGGTGGTGCGCATCGCCGGGTACGGCTACCAGCGCGGTTTCGGTGGTCACTTCCACAACGACAACGCGGTTGGCGCGCTGCGCGACATCCCGGGCCTGGTCATCGCGTCCCCGTCCCGGCCCGACGACGCCGCCGCGATGTTGCGCACCTGTTTGGCTGCGGCCGAGGTTGACGGGCGGGTCTGCGTGTACCTCGAACCGATCGCGCTCTACCACGCCCGCGATCTTTATCTGGACGGCGACGGCGGCTGGTTGGCGAGCTACCCGCTGACCGGGGAGCACGTGCCGCTCGGCCGGGCTCGCACCTACGGCGACGGAGGTGACCTGACCATCGTCACGTTCGGCAACGGTGTGTACCTCAGCGTCCGGGTCTGCCGGCGGCTGGAGGCCGCCGGGATCGGCTGTCGAGTGGTGGACCTACGCTGGCTCGCCCCGCTGCCGGTGGAGGATCTGCTCCGCGAGGCGGCGGCGACCGGCAGGGTGCTGGTGGCGGACGAGACCCGGCGCTCGGGTGGGGTGTCCGAAGGAGTCGTCACCGCGCTCGTCGACGGTGGGTTCACCGGGCAGGTTGTCCGAGTCGCCAGCGAGGACAGCTTCATCCCGCTCGGCGACGCGGCCAACGCGGTGCTCGTGTCCGAGGAGGCCATTGAGAAGGCTGCGATGGACTTCCTGCGCTAGGTGCCGCAGCCGCCTTGCTCTCGTAGGGTTTGCGGCGTGGAGCACACGATCGTCGTCGCGAACCTCTGCAAGCGGTACGGCGACGTTCAGGCCGTTGATGACCTGTCATTCACCGTCGACACCGGCGAGTTCTTCGGAATCCTCGGGCCCAACGGGGCGGGCAAGACCACCACGATGGAGATCGTCGAAGGGCTGCGCGAGCCCGATTCCGGCACGGTGACGCTGCTCGGTCAGTCGCCGTGGCCGCGCAATCTCGACCTGCTGAACCGGATGGGTGTCCAGTTGCAGGCGTCGTCGTTCTTCGAGTTCATGACGACGCGGGAGCAGATCTACACGTTCGCCGAGATGTACGGCGTGCCGACCAGCAGGGCCGACGTGATGCTGGAGACGGTGGGCCTGGAGGACAAGGCCGAGACCCGCGCCGAGAAGCTGTCCGGCGGGCAAGCGCAGCGGCTGTCCATCGCCTGCGCGCTGGTACACGACCCCGAAGTGGTCTTCCTTGACGAGCCGACCTCGGGCCTCGATCCGCAGGCGCGGCGGAACCTCTGGGATGTACTGCGGGCCATCAATGCCGAGGGCCGGACCGTGGTGCTCACCACGCATTACCTGGACGAGGCCGAGGTGCTCTGTGACCGGGTCGCGATCGTCGACCGCGGCCGGCTGTTGAAGCTGGGCGCACCAGCCGAGCTGATCCGCGGCCTGGACAGTCCGGTCCGGATCAGCATCGAGTCCGGCCTGCTGACGGTGCCTGACGCGAAGGCGCTGACCGCCGATGCCGAGGTCTCGGACGACGGGGTATCGCTGACGATCGCGACCCGGTCGCCGTCGGAGGTGCTGGCGGCGCTGGCCGAGCGGGACGCGCTGCGCGGGTTGCAGGTGCGGGGCGCCACCCTGGAGGACGTGTTCCTCGGGCTGACCGGACGGGAGTACCGGGAATGAGCCGCGGGCTGCGGCCACTGTCGCTGGCGATGTTGCGGGGATTCATCAGGGACCGGACCGCGGTCTTCTTCACGGTCCTGTTTCCGCTGATGTTCCTGGTGCTGTTCGGCGGCTTGTTCAAGGACACCGGGGCGCCGAAGGCGGACATCATCGAGATCGGTCCGGTCGCGGTGTTCGACCAGATGCCGGCCGAGGCCAGGGCCAGCTTGGCCGATGTGGCGACCTTCACCCGCAGCACCGACGCCGCGGACGCGCTG
>DATFRM010000262.1:0-3652 GCA_035263265.1 Actinomycetes bacterium | reverse complement strand
ATTGGCGGGGACGCCTGCCCCAGCGGGCGCGGCCGCGGGAGGCGCCACCGGGTTCGCCGCCACCGGCGCGACCAAGGCCGTCTCGGCCGCAGCCGCCACTGCCGGCGCGGCGGACGCGGCTTCGGGAGCAGCCGCCGCCGGTCCGGAAACGGCGGCCGCTGCGACCGGCTCGACCCGGGCGGTCTCCGCTGCCGCGACTACCGGCTCCGCCGCTGCGACCGGCTCGACGCCCATCACGACCGGCTCGACATCCGTCACGACCGGCTCGACCTCGGTCGTGGTCGCCACCGGCTCGGGCAGCGTCGTGCCGGCGCGAGCCGCTCCGCCAACGGTGCCGGCCGCCACGCTCTCCGCCGCCGCGACCCCGGCCCCGGCTCGGGCGCTCCGGCTGGGCGTGGACCTGACCTCGCGCGCGGTCGACACCTCGCCGCTGGCCACGAACGCGGCGCCGAGCGCGATCGCGTGCTTGGGATGCGCATCGACGGCGACCGGGCGGCCGAGCTCGGCGCCGACCATCTGGGCCACCATCGGCATCCGGGACGAGCCGCCGACCAGCAGCACCGAGTGCAGCTGATCCGCGGTCACACCGGCCGAGCGCAGTGCCCGCCGCAACGCCTCGATCGTCTCGTACAGCGCGGGCCGGACCATGCTCTCCAGCTCGGACCTGGTCAGCCGGACTTCCGTGGCGATATTGGGCAGCAGTACCGGGATCGACACGTCGGTGTCACTCGACAGCGCCTCCTTCGCGTCGATGCACTCCTCCCGCAGCCGGCCCACCGCGGCGATCGCTGCAAAATCGCTCTCGTCCAGCTCGGCCAGCCGGCCGTCGAGCGCCTGACTGACGTGGTTGAACACGGCCGCGTCGAAGTCGATGCCGCCGAGCCGTTCGATGCCTTCCGGATGCCCGACGATCGCGAACCCCGACTCGGTCTTGCGCAGGACCGCGGCGTCAAATGTGCCGCCACCCAGGTCGTAGACCGCGACCAGCGCACCGGGCTCGATGTGGCGGTCGTGGGCGTAGAAGACGGCCGCCGCCTCTGGCTCGGTGATGAACGTGACCGGCTGCTCCAGGTTCGAGATCCGGACGGCCTGGTGCAGCAGATCGATCTTGTACGGACCCCAGTTCGCCGGATGGCTGACGCAGATCCGGTCCGGCGGCCCGCCCTCGCGCGCGGTCACTCCCTCGACCACGGAGCGCAGCAACCGGCCCATCAAGGCCTCGGCTGAGTACGGCGCACCGGCCAGCAGGATCGGGGTGGTGTCGCCGAGCCGGCGCTTGAACTCGCGGGCCACCCGGTGCGGCTCGGTCAGCGCACGGCGATTCGCCGACTCCCCGGTCAGCAGTGTCTCGTCTTCGCGCAGTAACACCACGGACGGGATGGCCGCAGCGCGCCCGCCGAGCGAGGCGATCTCGGCGCGGCCGTCCCGCCACACCGCCGCGGCGGTGAACGTGGTACCGAGGTCAACACCAAGTGCGTACATGACGGCTACCCCCCGCCTCCGGCCGGCGATGCGGACAGGGCATTATCGCCAGCCCGAAGCTCGGCGAGGATGCCTTCGCAGGATCGCACCGCGACCCGCGCGGCCATCGCCAGCTCGTGACCGGTGAGCGGATTCTCGGCCCGCTGCTGCCAGCGGGCCAGTGCGCCGGCCGCGGCTGCGGCCAATACCTCCTGGTCGGCGTCGACCGGCAGCCGCAGCCGCAGGTGAGTGGCGTTCCCGGCGCCGCCGATGAGGTACTCGAGCTCCTCCACCACCTCCGGCTTCCCGGTAACCCAGCCCGCCCGCACCGAGGACAGCACCCGCAGCTCGTTGAACGGATGCGCGGACGCGATGATCTCCTCGATCCGGGCGGCAACCGCATCACTGCCGGGCACCGGGTGGGCCCGGGTCAGGGCGTCCAACGCGAGCAACGCGGAACGGCTCTTCAGGACGTCCCGGCGCTCGAAGAACAGCGAGCCGAGCACGTCGCGAAGGTCGCTGAGGCCGCTGCGCTCGGCCAGGATCTTGGCGAGCTCGGTCGCGGTCGACGCCGCCCCGCGACGCAGCAGCGTCGATCCGAGCCGAACCCCGAACAAGCCGAACCGGTCCAACAGCTGCTGTCGCTCGATCGAGGTAAGACCGAGCTCCGGCATCAGGTTGACGAACCGGTCGGCGGACAGCAGCAGCTCCTCCACCTCGCGCGGCGATCGCTCCCCGATCGCGCGGAGCTGCCGTACCTCGTCCTCGGTCAGCGTTACCGCAGTCTCGGCCAGCAGCCCGGCGACCGGCACCACCGTCTGCACCACGCGGCGCACCTTGTTGTCGGCGGCCAGCCGGTTGGCGATCCGGCGCGCAGACCCCATCGCGTCTAGCCGGCCAGCACCGATCTCGTCTGCTCTGGACAGGATGCCGATCGCGTTCACCGGGTTCGGCCGGGACACCTCGGTGTCGTGGAAGGCGCGCAGGAAGTCCAGGTCCTGCGAGTGCAGGTGCCGCATGAGGTAGAGCACCGCGTCGGCCGGTGTCTCCGCTTCCTCCCCGGCCAGCAGGTCCCAGGTGCGCTTGGCCACCTGCTCCGACAGCGAGCCGATGCCGGGAGTGTCGATCAGCGTCGCCGTGCGCAACGTCTGGGACGGCCAGGTGACCTCGAGCGTCGCGACGTCGTTCGGCGACATCCCGGCCAGGTCGATCTCGATCGCGCCGGCGTCTCGGGTGAACCGCAGCTGCCGTGGCTGCCCGTCGTACGGGCGGGCCAGCACCTGGTAGGTGTGCCCGTCCCGGTACCAGGTCACGATCCGGGTGCACTCGCCGGCATCGGTCGGCGCGAGCCGCTCCCCGACCAGCGCATTCAGCAGAGTGGACTTCCCGGCCTTGATCCGGCCGGCGATGGCCACCCGCATCGGCTGGTCGAGCCGGTCGCGCAGCGCGGCCAGCCGGGCCGCATGCTCGGTGTCGCCGTAGACGGTGAGTGCGGTGACCAGCGCCGCTCTGGTGCGGTCGACGAGAGTCATCCGGTCACCGCCGTTGCTTGCTGGCGGAGCTGGCGAAGCCGGCTCAGCTCGGCGTCCAGATCGCGCAGTCGTTTCTCCCGCTCGCCGGTGCTGCGCTTGACCGCCTCGGTCGCGGCCGCCAGCGCCTGGCTGGTGGAGCGGTTGAGCTCGTCGGCTCGGGCGCTGTAGTGGTCGCGCAGCTCGCGCTGGATCCGGCGCAAGGTGTCCCGGGAGTCCTTGCCGACCCGGAAACTGACCTCGTCGCAGTACCGGCGCACGGCGTTCTTGGCCTGGGCCCGGCGGGTCGTAAGCTGCCGTTTCTTCTCGGTCCGCAGGCTGCCCACGCCCATCACCAGGCCGATGCCGATCGCCAGCGGCCCCAGCGCGATGCCGGCCATGCTGCCGAGCATGGTGAACATGAGGATGCCCATGTAGGAGCCGCGGAGCGCGGTCATGGCCTGCTTGCCGAGGGTCATCTTCGCCAGGTCGACTTTGCGGTCCATCCCGGTCTGGGCCAGCAGCTCGGCCGGGTTGTAGACGGTAAGCCGGTCGAACACCTCGCCCGAGGCATCCCGGAAGTGCTGGAAGACCTCCTCGCTGAGCTCGTCGGCCTTGAACCGCAGGAACGCGTAATTCGCGACCAGTTCTTCGGCGATCCGGGCCTCCAGCCAGCCCTCGAT
>DATFRM010000261.1:0-2352 GCA_035263265.1 Actinomycetes bacterium | reverse complement strand
CGCCGATCGGGCGGTCCGCGGTCGGTATGAACACGCCGGCGGCAGGATCGTCGAGAACCAGCCCGTCCATTTCGATCCGGCCGCGCTCGATCGCGAGCAGGCCGGCGATCGCCCGCAGGATCGTGGTCTTGCCGGCACCGTTCGGACCGAGCAGCGCCACCGTCTCGCCATCGGCCGCGTCGACCGCGACATCGATGTCGAGGGAGCCGATCCGCAGCTCGATCCGGGCGGTGAACATGGTGCGAGTATCTACAGGCTGAGCCAGCGGTCCCGCATCGGCACCATGACCGCCAGCGACACGACGATCAGCAGCAGGCTGAGCGCGATCGCGGCCTGCCGGTCACCGGACTCCAGGGCCAGGAACACCGCCAGCGGCATGGTCTGGGTCCGGCCCTGCAGATTGCCGGCGAAGGTGACCGTGGCGCCGAACTCACCGAGTGCGCGAGCCCAGCACAGCACCGCACCGGCCACGATCGACGGCGCCACCATCGGCACCGTAATCCGGCGGAATACCGCCCACTGCGAGGCACCCAGGGTGGCCGCCGCGTCCTCGTACCGCCGGTCCATCGAGCGGAGCCCCGCCTCGACGGTAATGATCAAGAACGGCATCGCGACGAATGTGTTCGCCACGATCACACCAGCGGTGGAGAACGGCAGGAGCAGCCCGGTCTGCTCGTACACCGGCTCGCCGAGCAGACCGCGCCGGCCGAATGCGAACAGCAGCGCCGCACCGCCGACCACCGGCGGCAGCACCATCGGAAGGAGCACCATTGCCCGGACCACCGACCGGCCGGGGAATCGCACTCGGGCCAGCAGCCAGGCCAAGGGGATGCCGAGCACGAGCGCGGCGCCGGTGGCGGCCAGCGAGGACAGCAGCGACAGGCGCAGCGCTTCGACGACCACTGGTCGCCCGATCAGCTCACTCAGCCCGGTCCACGGCGTGCGTTGCAGCAGCGCGAGGAACGGCACGACCAGAAACGCCACCGCTAGCACCGCCAGCGGGATCAACGCCCACGGCGGTCGTGCCTTGGCCCGGTCGGCCGCGCGGGTCACGCCGGCTGGAATCCGAAGGATTCGAGCACCTGCTGGCCGGTCGGGGACCGCACGAACTCGACGAACTGCGAGGCGAGATCGGCATGTGCGGAGCCGCTCAGCGCCGCGATCGGGTAGGTCGCGACTACGTTCTGGTCGTCCGGGATGTTTATGCCTTTCACCGCGTCGCCGGCGGCCAGCACATCGGTGTGGTAAACGATGCCGGCGTCCAGGTCACCGTTCTCGACCTTGGTGAGCAGGCTGCGCACGTCCGGCTCGTTTGTATCAATTGAGGGGGTGACCCCGGCCTTGTCAAGCGACTCCCGGCCGAACTCCCCACACGGCACCTCCTCCGCGCACAGTCCGATCAGCAGATCCGACTTGGCGAAGTCGGACAATCCGGCCACCTGTGCCGGGTTGTCCGGCGGCACCGCGATCTGCAGCACGTTGGTTACGAACGGAGCCGGGCCGGTGGCCAGCCCGGCGTCGACGACCTGGGTCATGTTCGACTCGTTCGCCGAGGCGAACACGTCCGCCGGCGCGCCCCCGATGATCTGCTCGCGCAGTGCGGACGAGGCGGCGAAGTTGAACTCGACCTTGGCCCCGGGGTGGGCGGCCTCGAACTGATCGCCCAACTGCTGGAACGCATCGGTGAGCGAGGCCGCGGCGAAGACTGTCAGCGTGCCGCCCGGGGTGGCACCGGCCGAGTCGGCACCTGTCGGGGTGGCCGAGCCAGTGCCACCGCCGGTGTCACTGCAGCCTGCGAGCAGTACGGCGGTCGCGACGATCAGGGCGAGTTTGAGTCTCATTGCGTTGCCGGCACCTCCACAACGACGTTGGTCGACTTCACGACGGCCACCGCGAGCACGCCAGGCTCCAGTCCGAGCTCCTGCGCCGCCTGCGCGGTCATCAGCGAGACCACCCGATGTGGGCCGGCCTGCATCTCGACCTTGGCCACGATCTCGTCGGCGATCACCGACGTGACGATGCCCGGGAACCGGTTGCGCGCCGAGCGACCGACGATGACCTCCTCTTCCGGCTCCGGCGCGTGCTCGCTGAGGAACCTGGCCAGCGAGGCGCCGTCGATGAGCCGCTGGCCACCATCGGTCCGCCGGGTCTCCAGTTGGCCGCCGTCGGCCCAGCGCCGGACCGTGTCGACGCTGACGCCGAGGATCGCGGCCACCTGACCAGGGCGGTAGCTGGGGATCACGCGGCAACTGTAAGAGCTGAAGCTAGCCTGTGCAAGGCAGATGGCTCGCTTGTAGCCGCACTCGCTAGCCGCTGTCGTGTACTAGACAGCAGGAGCGAGGTTCAGGCGTC
>DATFRM010000260.1:0-2906 GCA_035263265.1 Actinomycetes bacterium | reverse complement strand
TCTTGAGCATGAAATCGGTGAGGTAGTCCAAGTCCTGGTCGGCGACCGCCTGCATGAGCCGCTCGTCGTGCGGGTCGTCCGGCCACTCGTAGCCGGACAGTCCGGGCGCAAGCAGCGTCAGCGTGCGGACCCGGTCCGGATGGGCGATCGCGCAGTCCATCGAGATCTGTCCACCCATGCTGCAGCCGACTAGATGGACGCGATCCAGGCCGAAGTAGTCCAGTACCGCGAGCAGATCTCCGAGCATCGAGAACGGCGCGGTCGGCGCCGGGGTCCGGCCGTAGCCGCGCGCGTCGTAGCGGAGGAGCCGGTATCGGTCCCGGAGCCGCTCGACTACCGGATCCCACATCCGGGAGTCGCCGACGCCGGCGTGTAGGAGCATCACCGGCGTGCCGCTGCCGCTCTCATCGGCGGCGAGCGTGCCATCCGGGACCGAAATCTCGTGCCTCTTAGTCATCCGGCCAGTCTGGTCTACCCGGCCGCATCGGCCAACCGGCGATCGGCGGCCGCCGCGCCAGGTCAGGTCTTGAGCTCGCGGTCGAAGAACGCCACCGTGCGCCGCATCGACAGTGGCCAATCCGGGATGAACGCGTGGTGCTCGCCCTGGTAAACGAACAGCCGCGTGTCCTTGCCGGCCTTGTCCAGGGCCGCCAGCGTCTGGCGCGACCAGCGGATCGGGCAGCTCTCGTCGTCGGTGCCGTGATGGATCAGGATCGGCTCGGTGATCCGGTCGAAGAACGTGCGCGGCGAGACATCGCGCCAGAACTGCGGATTGCGTTCTGGTGAGCCGTACCGCTCGATGATCCGCTCAGCCAGTCGGTTCCGGACTGGATCGCGGCGGATCCACCGGTTGAAGTTGTCCACGGTGTTCGAGCTGACCGGGGCGAACACGACCGCGGCGTCGACCAGGCCCGGCTTGACTACCAGTGCGTTGAGCGTCACGCCGCCGCCCATAGAGCGCCCGAGCAGCCCGATCCGCTCCTTGTCCAGATAGGGCAGCCTCGACCGCTTGACCGCGAGCACCGCGTTGATGACGTCCTCGGTGTAACCGAGCCTGAGCGTCAACTCGGCGGTCGGGTCGTCGTCGGACTGGGCGTGGTTGCGGTAGTCGGTGTGCAGCACCACGTAGCCCTCGCGAGCTAGGTAGTCCTGCTCCCTGGCCAGTCCGCGGCCGTTGGTGTAGATCGCGGGATCGATGTAGCCGTGGTTGAGGATCAGCACCGGGAACGGGCCGTTGCCGTCCGGGACGTTCATGATCCCGGAGATGGTGAGCTTGCCGCTCTTGTAGGTGACGAAGTGCCGGGTGTACTCGCTGGTGCTGGCGAGCACCCGGCCTACCCGCAACTGCCGGCCGTTGTACTCCTTGGCCATCAACGCCTGCAGCGAGACCGGGCTCGGCCGGTCCGCGGTTGGACTCGGCGTCGCAGTAGCGGTAGATGGCGTGCTGGCCGGACTGCTGGACTCGGTCGCTGGCTGGCTGTTCGTAGCGGCCGCTTCGTCGTCGGTGGTGGTCCCGGTGCAGCCTGGCGCAGTTATCAGCACACCGAGCGCGATCAACGCGGACCAGAGCCGTCGGCCGGAGCTCATGCGCCCATACTGCCTTGCACGCGGTTCCGGCTAAGGGTCGAGGCGGGTTCCGGCTAGGGGTAGCGCACGCCGTTGAAGTTGACCCGGATCGCGTACACCGAGGTCGTTGCGCAGATGAACAGCACGTTGCGCTTCGGCCCACCGAACGTGAGATTCGATACGATCTCGGGCACGTGCAGCTTGCCGAGCAGGGTGCCGTCCGGGTGGAAGCAGTGCAGGCCGTCGTGCGCGGCCGCCCAGATCCGGCCGGTTTGATCGAGCCGGACGCCGTCGAACGACCCGGCCGTGCACTCGGCGAGCACCCGACCGCCGGTCAGCTTCGCGCCGTCGACGTCGAACACCCGGATGTGCTTGCGGCGGGTGTCGACGATGTAGAGCTGCCGTTCGTCCGCGGAGAACGCGAGCCCGTTCGGGCGTAGGAAGTCGTCGGCTACCTTGACGACCTCGCCGGTGCCGGGGTCGATCCGGTAGACGTGGCACCCGTCGAGCTCACTCTCGGCCCGGTTTCCCTCGTAGTCGGTGTCGATGCCGTAGCTCGGATCCGTGAACCAGATCGAACCGTCCGAGTGCTCCACCAAATCGTTGGGACTGTTCAGCCGGCTGCCCTGGTAGCGGTCGGCGAGCACGGTGATCGATCCGTCCGGCTCGGTCCTGGTGACCCGGCGGTGACCTTGCTCGCAGCTGACCAGCCGGCCCTGACGGTCGCGGGTATGGCCGTTGGTGTAACCGGCGGGCTGCCGAAAGGCGCCGATCGCGCCGGTGGTCTCGTCCCAGCGCAGCATCCGGTCGTTCGGGATGTCGCTGAACACCAGGTAACGCCCGGCCGGAAAGTACGCCGGGCCCTCGGTCCAGCGGCAACCCGTGTACAGGCGCCGCGTCCACTGGTCACCCCGTACGTCTGAGAAACGGGCATCGAAGGACTCGAACCTCGTCCGTACCGCCGCCGCCTCGCTCACGGGTGGGTCATCTCGGTGGAGCGGCGGGTCACCAGGCGGCACGGCATGAGCTGCACGCCCTGTTCCAGCGGGTGGCCCTCGATCGCGCGCAGCAGCTTGGTGGCGGCGGCGTGGCCGAGCTCGCTGAGGTTGAGGTCGATTGTGGTCAGTGGCGGTCGGCAGCCCTCGGCCATGACCTCCCAGTTGTCCACGCCCACGATGCCCACCTCCTCCGGTACCCGCCGGCCGGCCTCGCGCAGCGCGTCGGCGACCCCGCGGGCGATCTGGTCGCTGCCGCAGAAGATGCCGTTGAACTCCTCGCCGGTGCGCATGAGGATGGCCGCGGCCTCGCGTCCCCACCGCTCGCTCCACTCGCCGAACAGC
>DATFRM010000259.1:0-2602 GCA_035263265.1 Actinomycetes bacterium | reverse complement strand
GCCCATCCACGCCGGGTTCAAGCTGTTCTTCGTCGAGGACACCCGATCCGGGTCGCTGATGACACCCCAGGAGGTGCTGGCGCTGCGACCCAGACCCGAGTACGTCATGTACGAGTAGCCGGGATCATCCGGCGGTCGCCGGCGTGGTCGGGGAGTCCAGCCAGGCGTTGATGAGCGAAGTGAAGTCGCGGCCGGTGTGCTTGTTGACGAACGCGATGAACGAGGCGCGATCCTGGGTGGTATTCGGATTGGTCTGGACCCAGTCCCGGGCCAGCGCGAAGAACTCCCGGTCGCCGACCTGGCGACGGATCTCGTGCAGCATCAGCGCAGGGCAGTAGTACACGTTCGCAGAGGCGAAATGACCAGGCCTGTAGTCGGCCGGTGGGCCGTGCTCGGCGCGTAGCTGGCCGTCCAGGCTGCGCCACTCAGCCAGCGTCCGGTCCAGTGGAACGGGTTTGCCGTCGCTGCGGCCGGAACCGAACTCGTCCTCCCACAGCGCCTGGGCGTACATCGCCCAGCCCTCGTTCAGCCACATGTCCCGCCAGGTGCGCGGGGTCACCGCGTCCCCGAACCACTGGTGGGCGAGCTCATGCACCAGCACCTCGTCCGGGAACCCGGCATTGAGCGTGATCATTGTCTGGGTCTCCATGCCGGTCGGCTCCGGGATCGTCATCACGCCGGCGGTGCGGAACGGGTATGGGCCGAACCGCTGCTCCAGCCAGCTGATCATCTCGGCCATCCGGGGAATCTGCTTCTGGATCAGGTCCGCCTCGGCCGGCAGATACCAGAAGTGCATCGGCAGACCGTGCGGACCGGCCGCGACCGTGTGCCGGTACCTGCCGATGCCGAGCGCGACCACGTAGCTGGCGACCGGCTGGGCGTTCAGATAGCGGTACGTGTGTCCGCCACCCGCGGCATCGGCCACCGGTTGCGGATCGCCACCGGAGACCGCGGCCCAGCCGTCCGGCACGGTGACCGACACGTCGTACAGCGCTTCGTCGGACGGTTGGTCGTTGACCGGGTACCAGGTGAAGGCGCCATACGGTTCCTGCAGCGCGAACGCGGATCCGTCCCGCTCGACGGTCAGACCCACCTTCTCGATGTCGGCGCGGACCATCGGAGCGGTGGCGCCCTCGGGCGAGCCGTGATAGCTGATCACGAGCTCGACCTGGTCGCCCGCGGCCAACCGGTGGGGCAGCGGCACGGTGATGTTGTCCGCGGCCTGATCGGCGGTGACCGGCTCGCCGTCGACAGTGACCGTCTCGGCTCGGAGCGCACCGCTGAAATCGAGCGCGATCTCGTCGATCCCCTTCGTCGCCCGCACCGTCAGGGTCGCCTGCCCGGACAGCTGCCTGGCGGCCGGATCCCAGCTCAAGTCGAGGTCGTACCGCAGCACGTCGACTGCCGGGTTGCCCTGTTGCGGGTAGATCGGGTCCGCCACCGGGCGGGAGCGGCCCGCGGCCAGGTCGGGCGTGATCGGCGCGAGCGATTCCGGTGGTGCGGATGTCGCTACCGCACCGGCGGGAGCGGCCGCACCGGTACCGCCGCCGTCGCAGCCCGACACCAGCCCGACGCCGGCGAGCATGACGCCGACGAACACGGCACGACCGAGACGTGGGACAGCGAGGGTTGGCCGGCCAGTCATGGCTGAACGCTAGACGCAAGCAGCGCGGATCGACCACGCGGAGCGGGCCGACCTGGCCGAACATCTCGTACCATCCGAGCTGTGGTGGCTGCTTCGAAGACCGCGTTCGTGCTGGGCGGTGGCGGCGTGCTCGGTGCCCACGAGGTGGGCATGCTCCGGGCGCTGGACGAGGCGGGTATCCGTCCGGACCTGGTCGTCGGCACCTCGGTTGGCGCGATCAACGGAGTGGTGGTCGCGGCCGATCCGCACACCGCCGCCGCCCGGCTGACCGAGGTCTGGCAGGACGGGGTACTCAGGGAGGCGTTCGGTGAGTCGCTGCTAGGCCGGATGGCGCAGCTTGCCCGCACGGGCACCCACCTGCACTCGATCGAGCCGCTACGGCGGCTGCTCGAGCACCGGCTGCCGGTAGCCAGGTTCGAGGATCTGACCGTGCCGTTCCAGTGCGTAGCGGCCTGCCTCGAGGACGCCGGGGCCCGCTGGTTCGAGTCGGGACCGCTGGTACCAGCGGTACTGGCGTCGTGCGCCGTGCCCGGCCTGCTGCCGCCGGTCGAGATCGACGGCGAGCACTTCTTCGACGGCGGTCTCGTGCACAGCATTCCGGTCGGGCGGGCGGTCCAGCTGGGCGCGCAGGTCATCTACGTGCTGCACGTGGGGCGAATCGAGCAGCCGCTCGAGGTGCCGCGCTGGCCGTGGCAGGTGGGACTGGTGGCGTTCGAGATCTCCCGCCGGCATCGGTTCGTCGAGGAGATGAGCGCGCTCCCGGACGGAATCCAGGTGCACGTGCTGCCGGCCGGCGGCAACGGCCGCTCACCCGATCTGTCCCAGTTGCGGTATCGCAACCGGACGCAAGTACACGCGAATATCGAGCGGGCCTATCAGGCGTCGGCCCGTTATCTGGCCGGGCAAGGCTAGCTTCGGGAGGGGCGCATGCTGCCACCTCGGATCGTACGGCGTCTG
>DATFRM010000258.1:0-5685 GCA_035263265.1 Actinomycetes bacterium | reverse complement strand
CGCATTGAACGTGATGCGCCAGGGGGCAACGTCAAGGTCAGGATCGCCGAACAGCTCCTTCGCGCCTCGCCCCGGTGTGTCCGATCTCATGGTCTCGGCGAATGACCACGCAAGACTCACGTCCTGCCAGCGTTGGGTAATGCCGTCGACGACTTGCGGCGCTGATCTGATCGGCCACGAGTTCCCGGTTTCGCGCTCATAGACCGCGAGCAAACCGCGCATGCTCGCACTGGACCACGCATCCTCGACGATGAGGTGGCTGAGCAGCGTGAATCGGCCACCGTGCCGCAGGGCGTGCGCTACCTTGACCCAGCCCAGGTCAGGGTCGACCCAGTGGAAGGCGCTGGCCGAAAACGCGGCGTCGTACGCGCCATCCGGCAGGTCTGCCTCCTCGAGAGTTCGTTCGACGATCTCCACCTGTGATGGGTGACTCGAGACGGCATCGGTCAGCGCCCGGCGCGCCTGCGCGGCCATCCGCCGGTCGGGCTCCAGGGCATGCACCGTGTATCCGCGGCGGGCGAGCGACCGAGTCAGCTGCCCGGTGCCACATCCGATCTCGAGTACGCGACTTCCGTGACGCAATCCCGCTCGGCGCGACACGGACTCCACAAGCCCAGACGGGTAGCCCGGCCTCGCGCGGTCGTACTCGGACGCGTGCGCGCCGAATACAACGCCGCGTCCGCTGGTCACGAGGACGACTGGTCCTGCGCGCCGGGCAGGACGAGCTCCGCGGTTAGTGGAAAGATCAGCGTCTCCTTCGCGATCTCCACGCCCTCGACGGTCAAGGTGCCACTGGTGTTCGCCTGACCCGAGCGGACCGCGACCAGATGCCCATCCCTGACAACAGCCACCGCGTCATACAGCTGCAGTTTCACCACAAGCTCGACCGAGAGTGTGAGCACCTGGAAGCCGTCCACCTCCACATCAAGGTCGTGGCCACGGTTCGCCGTGATGGTGTGATTGCGCAGTGGGACGACCTGGTCGACGCCAGGCTCGTCACGCGACTTACGAATCGCCTCGGCGATGGCCGCGTGCACTTGCCAGCCGCCGATGACAAGATCGGCCAGCGTGTCGCTCAGAACCATCCGCAGCTTCGTCTCGATCTCCTCGACCAAAGCCCGCCGGGCCACGGCACCAAGCAGGCGCACCGGGCCGGATCGCTCCTCCTGCCCGTCAGCGGCCTCGATCACGGCCTTCTCCAGCCGGGCCTGAGCCCCGTCAGTCGCCGGCAGCAGCCAGCTAGAGACGGCCGTGCCCTCGGTCGCCGGCGCGCTAACAGACGTCATGACGGATCCTCCTCGACCGTGGTAGAGCGCCGGACCTCGTCGGGTGTCACCGTGATGACGTGATCCCGGCTGCTGTGGTCAGCCGGCTGGACCTCGAACGTCGCTCCGGCTCCTGGCCGCGACGTCACCGTCACGTGTGCCGCCACCCAGGCGACCTGTCGGTTAGTCCAGGTCGTGCGGGAGAGCGGGCCCGATCCGAACAAGAACACCAGCACGAGAGCAAGTACCAGCACTGACAGCCCTACCGCAGCGACCGGCGCTGACACGGGGCCGACTATCGGAAACGAAATGGGGCCGGTATCGGGCCCCTCTGTGATCGGTGCGGTCGGAGCTGTCGTAGGCGTGGCCGGCGCGGTGGAGCCGGACATGGTCACGTTGACAGTGGTGCCTCCGGCGACCAGTGCGTCGAAGCCCGGGTCTTGGTTTTCCACAGTTCCATCGATGCTGCCGCCAACCGCCGAGATGGCCAGGCAGCTCTTCACCAGAGTGGCTTGGGCGTCGGGGTATGTGCTGCCCACGACCTCCGGTACCAGAGTCCCGTGCAGCAGTAGGACGACCGGTACGGTCTGCTGCAGCAATTCTCCGGGTCGTGGCTCCTGGTCGGTGACGACATCGCCGATCCTGCGATCCACGAGCACCTGGAACCCTGCCCCAGTCAGCCTGTCTGTGGCTTCCTTCTCGGTTAGGCACGACACGTCGGGCACTGCGACGAACGGGGCTGCGATCTGCAGCCTCGAGTTGGCCTGCCAGTAGTTGGGCACGGTATCGAACGAGTTGTCGTAGCAGTCTGGCCAGCACACCGAGACGGGCGCGACGGTACCGGTGGCCGCATCAGAAGGGATGTCGAAGGCTCCAGCTATGGTCCCGTCCTTGTCGAAGAAGCAGCTCGCGCCCACTATGAGGACCCGGTTGAACATGACGACACACGTCCCGGAGCCGACCCCGACTGGTCCCTGACCTGAGAACGACACGGTGTCGCCGGGGAACGCTGTCGTGGCCCCCAGCTGCACGGACACGGGCCACGTTCCCCCGGCCGGTGCGGGAGCCGTCATGAACCCGCACACCGCCAGCGTGACGACGGCGGCGGCAACGAACCGCGACCAAGCCATCGGGTTCCCCCTCGCCTGATCCTCTCACCAGACCGGCGAACAGGCGCATAACCCGAACGCAGACCTCGGCGGCGGGTCGAGACCGGTGCTAGGCGAGCGTGCGGGGGAGGCCGAAGTACGGCGCGAGCGTCGTCTCGAAGTGGGTGAGCTCGCTGATCCGATCGCCGGTCAGACCGAGCACAACGAGGCCGATGAGATGCAGGCCTCCGGTAACCGGGTCGCGCACGTACTCGCCCCAGCCCGGCTGGCCGTTCGCCCGGATCGGCACCATTCGCGTGATCGCTCGGAGGTGAGCGTCCAGTGCGGTGAAGAACCGGTGTGCGGCCTCGATCCCGCGGTACTCGAACGGCAGCGGTGGCATCCGTACCCACGCGTCGTCGGTCATCAGCGTGACGAGCGCGTCGACGTCCTGCTCGGTGAAGGCAGTGACGAACCGGTCGAGTAGCGCACGCTCCTCCGGACTACCGGGTAGCGGCGGCGGTGGTCCCGGTGAGCGCGCGGCGTCCATCGTGGCGCGAGCGCGTTTCAGCGCGCTGGTGACCGCGTCCTCGGTGAGCCCGAGCAGCTCGGCGGTTTCACTCGCGCGGTACCCGAGCACGTCGCGCAATAGCAACACGGCCCGCTGGTTCGGCGGTAGCAGCTGCACGGCGGTTACAAACGCCAGTGAGATCACCTCCCGGGACTCGTACCGGGCCTCCGGCCCCGGATTCTCATCAGGCAGATCGTCGAGCAGAACGTCTGGATACGGCTGCAGCCACGGCACCTCGCCCAGCCGGGATGGTTCCGGCGGCGACACCGGAAGCGGTGAAGCGGTCACCGGTCGGCGTGACGACGCCCGAAGGACGTTGAGGCAGCGGTTGGTAGCGATGCGGTACAGCCAGGTCCGGATGGAGGAGCGCTGCTCGAAACCGGCCAGACCGAGCCAGGCCGCCAGCAGCGTCTCCTGCACCGCGTCCTCGGCATCCTGCAATGAACCGAGCATGCGGTAGCAGTGCACCTGCAGCTCGCTGCGATACGGCTCGACCAGCGCGGCGAACGCGTCCCGGTCTCCCTCGCGCGCCCGCTGGAGCAATTCCGGCGACATCTTGCTTGCTACCTCCGTCTAGATCCTCTCTCGGTACTGACACCGACGGCTGGCGCAACTGGTCGCTCCCGGCCCGCCCACTTCCAGGCGCTCCCCGTTTCTATCCGTATGCAAGCAACAGCTACGGATGAGAAACGGAGGTCGACATCCCAATGTCGACGTCAGCACACACCCTTAACAACAAGACAGTCCTGGTGACCGGTGCCAACCGAGGCCTCGGACGCGCGCTGGTCGAGGAGGCCTTGCGCCGAGGCGCGGCGCGGGTCTACGCGGGCACGCGACGCCCCCTGGACCACCCGGATCCGCGCGTTACGCCGGTGACCCTGGATGTGACCGACCCGGCCCAGATCCAGGCTGCGGCGGAGCGCGTCGCATCACTCGATGTCCTGATCAACAATGCCGGCATAGCCCTGCTGGACGATCTCAGCGATCGCGCGGTACTCGAGCAGCACCTGGCGGTCAACTTCTTCGGACCGTACGGCGTGACGCAGGCGCTCCTGCCGAATCTGACTCGTTCTCGGGGCGCGGTAGTCAACGTACTGTCGGTGGCGGCACTCGCCTCCCTGCCGATCAACCCGGCGTACTCGGCCTCCAAGGCAGCGGCGTTCTCGCTGTCGCAGTCGCTGCGAGCGCTGCTCGCCAGTCGGAGTGTTCGGGTGCATGCCGTCCTTGCCGGTCCGATGGACACCGACATGATCCGCGACTTCGAGATACCGAAGGCCGATCCGGCTTCGGTCGCGCGCGCCATCTTCGACGGCATCGAGGCTGGCGAGGAGGAGATCTTCCCAGACCCCCTGTCGGCCTCCCTGGCGCCGAGCTGGAACGGCGGTGCGGTCAAGGCCCTCGAGCAGCAGAACGCCGCACTGATCGGCGCCGCCGTCGCGTCGTGACCACCAGGCCAGGTACTTCGGACGCGATCACCTGACCTCGGGCCTGACCAGCAGTGCGATCACACCAAAATCAGGGCCGTCGAACTCGTTTCGATTCACCCTCCTGCGATGTCAAACGGCCCTGAACTGGTGTTGGACACCTCGTGCTCGGCCCTCGAAGGCTGGGAGGTATCGAAAGCACACGTACATGAGGACGGTAGCGATGCGCGGCTCGACGCCTGGCGTGGAGCAGCCGGCGGGCGCGGAAGGCGACCGGAGGAGCGATGGCCGCGACGCCATCCAGCGGCGCACCGTGCGCGTGTTGATCGCGGCCCAGTTGCTCGGCGCGCTCGGCCTCGCCGCCGGCGGGACCGCCGGGTCGCTGCTCGCCGAGCAGATCACCGGTCGCGAGGCAGCTGCCGGGTTGCCGCTTGCGGTGCTCGTTCTCGGCTCCGGGTTGGCTGCGATCGCGGTAACGCGGTTGATGGAGCGCGCCGGCCGTCGGACCGGCCTGTCCGCCGCCCACCTGGGTGGGGCGGCCGGTGCCGCCGTGGTGCTGGCGGCGGCGGAGCTGCAGAGCTGGTCGCTGCTGCTGCTGGGCTGCGGACTCCTAGGCGCGGGAAACGCCGCCGTCATGCTCGCCAGGTATGCGGCCGCCGACTTGAGCACTCGTCGCGGGCGGTCGATCAGCGCTGTCGTCACCGCGGCGAGCGTCGGCGCCGTTGCCGGTCCAAACCTGCTGGGACCGACCGGCTCGCTCGCCCGCGCTGCCGGACTGCCCGCGCCGGCCGGTCTCTTCCTGCTGGCAATGCCAGCCTTCGCCGGTGCGGCCCTGATCCTGCAGCTGTTCCTGCGGCCGGACCCATTGGTGCTGGCCAGGGCCGCACACGCCACGCCCCGACCCGCCCGCGCTGGCCGGCCGGCATTGATCCGCCATCCGCGCGTCCGGTTCGCCCTGCTCGTGCTCGGCATCGCGAATCTCGCCATGGTCGGGCTGATGGCAGTGAGCCCGGTACACATGCACCTGCACGGGGCCGGTCTCGGTGTGGTCGGGCTAGTGGTCGGAGCCCACGTTGGGGCCATGTTCGTACCTTCGCCGTTGACCGGGTGGCTGAGCGACGTCGTCGGCGGTCGAGCGGTCGCGGCGCTCGGGACAGCGCTCCTGATCGGTGCCGGCTGGGTCGCCGCAATCGCCGGTTCCCATCTGGCCGGCGTCGTCGTCGCGCTGCTCCTGTTGGGTGTCGGGTGGAACGCTGGCCTGATCGGCGGTAGCTCGCTGCTGCGAGACGCCCGGGTCGATCCCGTATCGCAAACCCGCGCCGAGGGCCTAGGCGAAC
>DATFRM010000257.1:0-5786 GCA_035263265.1 Actinomycetes bacterium | reverse complement strand
CTGGTATCCACGGTCCGCGACCTGCTGCGGTCCAGCGCCTTCCTTGCTCAGTAAGGAGCCTCATGGCCGACAGCCGACTGCGCAGCGGGCTCGCCGCGCTGGACGAGGTCCTCGGCGGAGGCCTTCCCGCCCATGGCATCACCCTGATCATGGGTTTGCCGGGCAGCGGAAAAACGATCCTGGCGCAGCAGTACGCGTTCCACAACGCTGACCCCGAGCATCCCGTCGTCTACTTTTCCACCCTCTCCGAGCCGATGGAGAAGATCGTCCGGTTCGGACAGACGCTTGACTTCTTCGACGCTTCCGCAGTCGGCAAGTCGGTGTTCTACGAGGATCTGGGGCAGGCGGCCAGCGGCGGCGGTGGCTTGGGGGCCGTCGGTGAGCAGGTTGCCGACACGCTCAAACGCCGTCACCCAGGGCTAATCATCATCGATAGCTTCAAGGCACTACGGCCGTTCGCGGATACTGGTGCGGCTTACCGGCGGTTCCTCAACCAGCTCGCCGGCCGGATGACGGCCTTCCCGGCCGCGTCGATGTGGATAGGCGAATACGAACCCGGCGACGCCGCCTTGCTGCCGGAGTTCGCTATCGCGGACGCGATCGTAGACATGGGTACCACCCGTGCCGGTCAGCGTGACATGCGATACCTGGAGGTCAGGAAGCTGCGGGGCAGCGGCTTCCGATCCGGCCAGCACGGCTACCGGCTCAGCCAGCGTGGACTACATCTGTTCCCTCGACTCGCCGACGTGCCGATGGACGAAAGCTATGCCCTGGGATCGCAGCGAGTGGCCAGCGGTGTTTCGGGACTGGACACGATGTTGGCAGGCGGCCTGTGGCCAGGCGCGGCCACCCTGATCGCCGGCCCCTCGGGAGCCGGAAAGACCGTCCTGGGCTTGCATTTCATCCGCGCGGGCACCGCAATCGGCGAGCCCGGCGTGATCGCCAGCCTTCAGGAGAACCCGAGCCAGTTGAGCCGGATGATCGCGGGGTTCGGCTGGCCGGCCAACGATCCGGCCATCGAGATCATGTACCGCTCGCCCGTCGATATCTACATTGACGAGTGGGTCTACGACCTGCTGCACACCATCGAGCGCACCGGTGCCCGCAGGGTGCTGGTGGACAGCCTGCTAGACCTGCAAATGGCAGCGCCGGATGACACCCGGTTCCGCGAGTTCATGTACTCCCTGTCCCAGCGGCTGTCCCGGCAGGGCATCAGCCTGCTGATGACAACCGAGGTTCCCGAGCTCTTCGGCACCCACCGTCTGTCCGAGTTCGCCGGTTCGCACCTGGCCGACAACGTGATCATGCTCAGCTACTTCCGCGACCAGGGTCAGGTGAAGCGGGCAATGTCGGTCGTCAAGACCCGTGCCAGCAGTCACGACCCGGCCGTGCGCGAATTTGCCATCAGCTCTACCGGCATCTCCATCCGCGATGCCATCACAGCCACGGAGCCGTTAGGCGTGGGCCCCTGACTTCCTGATCG
This sequence comes from Actinomycetes bacterium, assembly GCA_035263265.1. Classification (GTDB taxonomy): domain Bacteria; phylum Actinomycetota; class Actinomycetes; order JAKEEW01; family JAKEEW01; genus DATAFN01. The sequence goes on along the minus strand of DATFRM010000257.1, from coordinate 4,303 downwards.
AATGCGGGTTAGCCGAATCGAGCAGTCGGCGGCTGGGCCTGGCCGTCCAGCGACTCGTCCGTGAGGCCCTCGATGACCTGCCGGACGGTCGACATCCGGTCGCGGCGCTAGGGCCGGTCCGGACGACTAGATTCCGGTGGGTTCGCGGTTTGTCGGCGGCACGACCTACGGTAGGGGCGACCCAGAAACCTGCGATGAGACTGGAGTTCTCATGACCACCCTGGCCGACCGGCCGAACACGGCGCTCCTCGTCATCGACGTCCAGAACGGCGTGGTCTCCAACGCGCACGAACGCGAAAGCGTGATCGCAAATATCAACACCCTGGTCGACAAGGCGCGGGCCGAGGACGTGTCGGTCGTCTGGGTACAGCACTCCGACAAGAACCTCCCGCGGGACAGTGACAGCTGGCAGCTCGTGCCGGAGTTGACCCGCCGCGACTCCGAGCCACTCGTCCATAAGAGCTACGGCGACTCGTTCGAAGACACCGACCTGGAGGCGCGACTCGCCGAGCGGAGCGTTGGCCGACTGGTCGTCGCCGGCGCCCAGACCGATGAGTGCGTGCGGTCGACCATCCATGGCGCGTTCGTTCGCGGGTACGACGTGACGCTGGTGGGCGACGCGCACACGACGGAGGACCTGAGCGAGTACGGCGCGCCGCCCCCGGACAAGGTGATCGCGCACACGAATCTCTACTGGAAGTACCACGACGCGCCTGGGCGCACCGCGGGCACGGTCGACACGACCGAGGTGACGTTCGCACCGGCCTCCGCCGACTGAGGAAGCCGCGGTTTCCGGACGTGGAACGTCCGCAATGGGTCGTACCGTGCTGCCATGACCAACAGTGATTACCCGTGGGAACCGCCACTCGCCGGGACCGAGGTCGAGCACATCGTCGGTGCGCTCGACCGGCTGCGGACGACGTTCCGCTGGAAGGCCGACGATCTCGATGCAGCCGGGCTAAAGGTGAGCGTCGGCGCCTCGTCGTTGACCCTCGGCGGCCTACTTAAGCACCTCGCCGGAGTCGAGGACTACACCTTCACGACCAAGCTCCGCGGCAAGCCGCTCGGTGCGCCGTGGGACGCCACCGGCTGGGACGGCAGCAACGATTGGGAGTTCGAGTCGGCGGCCGACGACACCCCCGAAGAGCTTTACGGGTGGTGGGACGGCGCGGTCGAGCGGTCCCGAGCGAGGCTGGACAAGGCCCTGACCGATGGCGGGCTCGACCAGCTCGCGCACGTTTCCCGGCCGGACGGTCGCCATGCCAGCCTGCGCCGGCTCCTGTGCGATCTGATCGAGGAATATGGCCGGCACACCGGACACGCCGACTTGATCCGGGAGGCCGTGGACGGACGGGTCGGTGAGGATCCGCCGGCAGGATGGCGCCCGGTAGCCGGCACCTACCGGGTGAGTACCTGACCCTCGCGGCGCGGACTGGGGCGCTGTCCTCAGGCCTGCGCCTGCAGTTGCGCCTTTCGGGCCTGAAACTCGTCCTCGGTCAGCACGCCAGAGTCGCGAAGGCTGGCGAGCCGGTCGATCTCGGCGGCCGGCGACGACTCACCGGCCGGCATGCTCATCGCGGCGTACTCGCGGAGCTTCTCGTCCTGCGCGATCGCCGCCTGCTCCTTGCGCTCGGAGATGTCGCTGCCGCGGATGAGCAGGTAGATGAATATCCCGAGCCAGGGCACGAAGACGACGAACAGCGTCCACAACGCCTTGGCCCCGCCGGACAGATCACGGCTGCGGAACACGTCTCCAATGATCACGAAGAACAACCAGATCCACGCGACAAACAGGAAGAACAACAACATTGTCCAGAACAGATCGAACAGGGGCATCTCGTCGCATCCTTCTGCTCACGACACGGCACACCCGCCGTGGCCGGTATCCACCGCGACTGTCGCACCCCATGGTCTCCCCCGGATCACCCGTTCGGGGTGATCCTCGGGGCGTCCCGAGCGAGCCGAAACTGTCAGTGCCGACGGCTACGTTCATCTCATGAGGCAGAGACCACCAGGCCCCAAGATCATGCCACGGAACCCGCGCAGCCGTGGAATAGATCCGACCATCCGCGCGCTATAAAACTCGACGTCAACTGAGGATTGATTCGAAACACGTCGAATCAGAAGAGGAGTACGAGATGTTCTCCCGCACCGGTAAGTGGACCAAGACCGGGCGAACCATCTACTGCGACGGCGCGAGCGAGGTGCTCACGCCCGAGCGTCAGGCGAGCCGGCTGGCCAGCGAGACCCGCACCTGGGCACTGAGCCACCGGTAACCGGAACGCGCCCGGTAGCCACACCTAGCGAGGCCGGCTTCATCGATCGGAACCCAACCGATCGGGAGCCGGCTTCATCGGTTCCGGATGGGTCCGGAGCCCATAATCTGAGCCCATGTGCGCGGTCTGCTTCACCGCATCCCAAGGCCTAGTCGTGGCCGGGGTTGCTGCCCGCGCCTGGTACGTCAACCGCTTTGGCGGCGACGACCCCGACCCGCCGCTCCCCGGCTTCTCGCCACCAGCGGGAGAGCACGAACCGCCAGGCGAGATAGCAGGTCAGCGCAACACCGATGACCCCAACCAGGGTGTTGGCTAAGTAGCTCTGCCAGCTCTGCGCTGGTAGGACGACCTTGTCCACCCAGTACGGACCACCCCAGCGCAGGTCGAGCGGGGCGTGATCGACGAATCGGGCCCACAGGAACCAGGAAATCGCGCGGCAGGCGCCGTAGACGAAGAACGCCCGATACAGCGCCAGCATCGCGGTCGGCGACATCCGGAACCGCCGGCGCAGCCAGGCCCAGGCCGGGTCGGCTGGCACCACGGTGCGGAAGAAGTACGACTTGCTGAACACCCGGAACCCGGTCAGAGCCAGCGCCAGCCAGAGGAAATCCCACATCCCGCCCAGGCTCGAGTAGTAGGCGGCGGCGTCCCCGTAGCGCCCCTGCTGGGCGGCGTATGCCCACATCCCTGTCGTGTAGTGCTGGGTCGTGAACGGGAAGAAGACCATCGTGCCGACGCTGTCGAACACGTCGGTCAGTACGTGAGCCCACTGCCCGAGCAGGAGCCCGAGGAACCATTCCCGGCTGCCGGTGAACCGGAACACCAGCGCGGCGACCAGCAGCCCGAACAGCAGCGTATGGGTGAAGCCCACGCCCGGCCAGCCGCGGTGGTACTGGTACGGCACGCTCGCTTTGAGCAGCGAGAGGTTGCCGATGTTGATCCCGTACACCGGCAGTTTGGTCAACATGTCCGGGAGCAGGCAGCCGATCAAGATGGCCAGGTAGGAAACGCTGACCTTGGTGTGCTTCTGGATGAAGTAGCTCTCCAGCTCGTGCGCGGCCCAGCTCACCGGCGTGCGTCCTTACGCCGGCCGAACCAGCCGTTGGTGACCACGACGAACGTGACCACGAAGGCCGGGCCCACGATCCAGTTGAGTATCGCGGTCCGCAGCACAACGCCGAGCAGAATGAGGCTGATCCCGGCCGCGATATAGATCGCGACCTCCCGCCGCGACTCCCGATATCGCTGCTCGTCCCCCGACGCCTCGTCCCCGGACGGCCCGGACGCCTCGTCTTCGGACTGTCCGGACTCGAGCGGTGAAACCACTATTCCCCCTCGTCGGCTCCGGCGGCGCCCCGACCTTACCTATTCGACGCGCCGGATGACAGCGGGGGTTGCCTTGCTGGCATGGATGGTTACCGGCGGGTAGCATCAACAGTAGTTACCAGCGGGTAGCTTGCCGGTGCGAGCACGAGGAGGCCGCCGGAATGGGACATTACCGAAGCAATCTCCGCGATCTCGAGTTCAACCTGTTCGAGGTCTTCAACCGCGGCGAGATTCTCGGCACCGGCCCATTCCCGGACGTAGATCAAGAAACCGCGCGCAGCATCCTGGCCGAGGTCGACCGGCTTGCCAGGCATGAACTGGCCGACTCTCTGCTCGACTCCGACCGCAACCCGCCGATGTTCGATCCGGCGAACCACACCGTGACACTGCCGGACTCACTCAAGCGGTCCTACCGCGCCTACCAGGATGCCGAGTGGTGGCGGCTTGACCTGCCGGCCGAGCTCGGCGGCACCCCGATCCCCCGCTCGCTGCGGTGGGCAGTGGCCGAGTTGGTGCTCGGCGCAAACCCGGCCGTCCACATGTACTCCAGCGGCGACAGCTTCGCACACTACCTGTGGGCGCTAGGCACCGAGGACCAGCAGCGCCTGGCCCGGTGGATCGTGGAAAAGCGCTGGGCGACCACCATGGTGCTGACCGAGCCGGACGCTGGCTCCGACGTCGGAGCCAGCCGGACCACCGCT
>DATFRM010000256.1:0-9012 GCA_035263265.1 Actinomycetes bacterium | reverse complement strand
GATAGTCCAGCTGCCACGCGATTTCGGCGAGCACCATCTTGTCGAGGCCGGGATCGGCGGCTGCGGCATCGAGCAGTGCGGCCGCCCGGTCGAGGCCATTCCGCGGCTGGAGATCCTCGCGCCAGAACGAGGCGTCCACCTCCGTCTCGGCGATCGCCATCGCGAGCGCGAGCCGATCGGGGTCTGACCGTGTTTCGGTCGCCGCGAGCAGCGACAGCGCAACCTCCCAGCGCCCGGCAAGCCGGAGCGCGGCGGCGGCCGCTAGGACTGGATCCAGCTCGATCGAAACCATTGCAGCCCTACCCGTAGGTGTCATATCTCGTATAGTCGCCTACTAGAACACCATTATCTGTAGGCGGTCAAGTGCGTTATGACGACTACGACGCCAATGGCGTCCGAGTGGCACTGGATCTCGTCTCGCTGGGCTCCGGAGGGTTCGACGCGGCGGAGTTCCTCGAGCGCCAGTCGATGCTGCTGAGCGATCACGAGTATCCGGTGACGCTGGCCGAGCTCGGTGCTCCAGATGCGCGACGGTTGGAGCGGCTGGCTCGGCGCTTCGGGCTGCTGTTTGCCTTGCATGGCGATCGTGAGTTCCTCGACGAGCTGGCCGCGCTGCTCGCCGATCAGGACTGCCGGCCGGTGCTGACCCGGCACGACGGGACCCCGCACCTGCACTTCTCCGAAGAGGGAAGCGATCCAGTGCGCTGGCTCGGCGCGATCGCTGCGGCCGCGCTTACGCTGCATGTGTGCCGGCACGGGCGGGTCAGGCTTCGCGAGTGCGCTGCCGCCGGTTGCCGCGTGTGGTATGCGGATATGTCCCGCAATCGATCACGGCGGTACTGCTCGAACGCATGCGCCAGCCGGACCACCGTCGCCGCGTATCGGGCCCGCCAGCTGACCTGAACCGGTCGCCGGTAAGGGGCTGACCAAGAGTGCGGGGTTGCCCGCTTCGACCCGGGGCGGGACCCTGTCGGAATGAACCGCGGTTCGTCGGTGACCGCAAGCGTGCAAGAGGATCACCAGCGGATCAGGGGGCAGCTGCGAGCGGCCTTGGCGGCCGTTCCGGATCACGCCGAGCCGCACCGGCCGCAGGTCATGTGTGAAACGTTTCTCGCCACCTTGAGCCGACACATCTCGGCGGTGGAGGACGTGCTGTACCCGGCCGTACGCGAGTCGAGGCCGGATGGCCGGTCGGCATCGAACGACCAGGTGCACGCGGCCCGGGAGATCGAGCGGTCGATGCGCCAGCTCGAGGGCTCGTTTGCCGGCGACCGGTATGCGGTCGCTACCCCGCGGGCCGAGCTGTGGACTGATTTGGTCACGCTGTTCGAATCGCACGTGCAGGATGAGGAGCGGCTGACTACACGGTTGGATGCCGATCTGGGCGAAGCGGAGCGCGCCGAGTTGGCCAGGCAGCTCACGGCCCGGCACAATGTGGCGCCGACCAGGCCGCACCCCCACTCTCCCCATTCCAGGCGGGCCGGTCGGCTCACGCACCGGCTGTGGTCGCTCGCCGATCGGGCGATGGACGCGATGGACAACCGTCAGATCGTGCCTAAGGCCGCAGCGCGTCGACCGGTCCGGAACAGCCGCTGGACCCAGTACCTGCTCGGCCGGGCGCAGTTCGAGGAGCCGGAACCGCGGTTGGATCCGCCGGCGGGTGGTGATGACCGCTAGGCGAGGCCGCGTTCCTAGCTGGTGACCTGCTTTTCGGTAACGACCGGCTGCGGCGCCGGCGCCTGCGGCGCAAGCTGCCGGCCGCGCGGTGTGCGCAAGAACAGGTAGGTCACCGTTCCGGCGTAGCCGAGCCACGCGATGACCTGCTCAATCGAGGGGCGCGGATCCCAGCCGAACATCGCGCCGAGGAACCTGCCCACCTCGGTCCGGGTGGTGAGCCAGTCGATGCCGGTGAGGTCGTAGACGTTGTTCCAGATGATCGGTAGGTCACCGGCGGTCTGCAGGAACATCACCGCGCGGGCGAGCAGGCCGGCGGCGAAAACGATGAGCAGGACGCCGGTGACGGTGAAGAACTGACGCATCGGCATCTTGCGACCGCCGAGCACGACCGCGTAACCGAGCAGGCTTGCCACCGCCAGGCCGGCCAGCGCTCCGATGATCACTGCACCGCGATCCTCGGTGATCGCTGTCGCGATCATGAATAGAACCGCTTCGAGGCCCTCTCTCAACACCGCGAAGAACGCGGCCAATGCGATCGCCCACCGGACGCTGCTACCGGTCGAGAGGGCTCGGTCGATCGAGTGGTGCAGCTCGCCGCGAATGGCCCGGGCGTGGCGGCGCATCCAGAAGATCATCCAGGTGAGCACTCCGACCGCGAACAGCGAGATCCCGGCGAACCATCGCAATCTGGCGGCTCCGTCGAGCGACTCCACGGTCAGCTGGATGACCACACCGCCGGCGATCGCGATCGCGAAGGCCGCGGCGATTCCGGCCCACAGCGTCGGGACGAGATCCTGTCGCCCGGTCTTGCGGAGGTAGGCGTACAGGATCGCGACGATGAGCGCGGCCTCGAAACCCTCACGCAGCATGACGAAAAACGCCGTCAGCATGGTTGCGGTCCCTCCCGGCCGGCCGCGCACCCCTCCGGGTGACGCAATAGGTTAGCCTTACCTAACCACCTAGGACTGCGTTGCTTCAAGCCGTTGGCGACAGCCAGCCAGACCGGTGATCTACTCCTGAGCCGCGAGCCGCTCGATTGTGCGAGCCAGGATCCTTGCGCGCGTTTCCGGCGTGCGGGCCTTGAGCAGTGGCAGGATCGCGGCGTATCGCTCGGATCGGCCGAGGCGTTCGAACGCGGCGTTGGCGCGAGCGTCGCCGGTCAGCGCGGCGATCAGGTCGGGTGGGACCGTTGCGGTGCGCTGCGGCTCGTACGCCCCCTGCCACCGGCCATCCGCTTGGGCGGCCCGGACCTCGACGAGCCCGGCTGGCCGCATCCGCCCCGCGGCCAGCAGCGCCTGAACCTTGGCCACATTGACCCTCGACCAGGAGCTCCCCGGCCGCCGGCGCGAGTACCGCTGCAGGAACGAGACGTCATCGTTGGCCCTGCGCTGGCCATCGATCCATCCGAAGCAGAGCGCCACGTCGAGGGCCTCCGCCACGGTGACCGAGGTCAGTCCGGAGTGTCGCTTGACGATCCGCAGCCAGGCTTCGGCCTGCGTGGCGTGGTGTGCGGCCAGCCAGGCTTCCCATGCCGCGGCGTCGGGGAAGTCGAGTACGTCCACTGGCTACGTCGCGGTCGTGGACGCGATGACCTCGAGATAGTGCGGGTTGTGCATGACGCCCAGCACGTTGCCGAACGGATCGACCACGGACGCGGTGACGAACCCGGCCTCGCCATACGACGTGATCGGCTGATACTCCGTTGCGCCCATCGACAGTAGTCGCTTCACCGTGGTCTCGAGGTCGTCGACGTGCCAGTACGTGATCGCGCCGCCTGGCTCGGTCGGCGCTCCGGGCGGCGCGTACCTACGGTCGATGATGCCCAGCTCGGCCAGGTAATCGCCGACGCGGAACTCCGCGTAGGCCGGGCTGCCGTCGGGTCCCGGTCGGGTGAAGTAAGCCGGCAGGCCCAGGAACTCCGCGTACCAGGCTGTTGCCGCGGCCACGTCGTCGGCCCAGAAGCTGATCGTGCTGAATCCTCGCAGGCTCACCGTGTGCCCTTCCGGTCGTCGCGTTCTACGGCCACGCTATCGGCCGGCACCGACAGTTCCGGGCCGGCTCGGCGGCACTCGCTCCACGTTGTTTTCGCAGGTCCCGAGGCCAACCTGCGCTATGTATGCGGGTAGCGCGCGCCTGGCCTTGAATCCACGATTCCTGCCTGGCATCCTCCGGCCATGTATCCGTTATCAACGGTCGCGGCAGGCCTTCTGCTCGTGTTTCTCGACTTTCGGATCAATGAGTTCGATGTGCTGTTGGATCCGCTCGGCTGGGTGCTGGCGATTGTCGGGCTCGGCCGTATGTCCCGCTCGGTGAGTCCGGAGTTCAAGGCGCCCTGGCGGGCGAGCATTGTGGCCGGATTGCTCTCCCTGACGGACGTCACCGGCTCGGCTGCCCTGGCTCTGCCGGCGTTCATCTACGAGATCTTCTTTGTGGTGACCGTCTGGTTGCTCGCTACCGCGATCATGCGGTGCGCTCGGACCGCTGGTGACGCTGACGTCGCCCGGTCGTTTGATCGGCTGCGGTGGGTGCTGGTATTGACCGTGCTCGTCGGCGTTGTCGCAATTGCGGCCGGCGCAAGTTCCGGGATCGTCGCGGTGGCGGTACTCCTAGCGCTCGTTGCCTACGTCTGGTTCCTGATCAAGATGTATCGGTCCGCCAAGCGTCCCTACTTGGCGATTCCCGATGCTGCCTCGTCCGGCGGCGTCGGCTGGTTGTGAGCCGACCCGGAATCGGGTGGTGCCGGCGGCATTGCGTCGGATTCGGTAAGGAAGCGCATTCCGAGAACCGTCCGGAGCTCGAGATGACGCAATAGGAAGGCTCGCTCGTCGAGCCGCTTCCATCGGAGCCAGCCGGTGACCTCGTGGCCGCACTTGCTGGTATTGCAGGACAGGCACGCCGGCACAACGTTGTCCAGCGTGTATCGCCCGCCACGCGCGATGGCGAGTATGCAGTCGCGCTGCAATGGCTTGTCGGTCGCACCACAGTAAGCACAGCCGCCCCATGCGGCTTGGAGTGCGGCCCACTGTTCGTCGGTCAGGTCGTTGTTGGCGAGATCCATCCGGCGTTTGCGTCGGCGGGCAGCTCGGGCCTTAGGTGTCCTCCGTACCGCCATTCCAGCAGCGTACGTAGCGGACAACGCGAACTCGCGGAACTCGTGACCTCCTATTGCTCAGGTGCGCGCCGCGATGGTGATGATCTCGGGCGCCTGCTCGGTGAACGGGCGCCGATCCCAGTAGCCGTAGCGCTCCCGAGCCGCGAACCCCGCGTCCGACAAGAACGCGTGGAGCTCCTCGGCCTCGACGAACCGGAATCGGCTAGGGCAGAGCACGTCCCGCTCCCAATTCGGGCTGGAGAACCTGCCGACTACGCTGACTATCCCGGGCTCCACCAGCCGCGGATCGGTGTTCGCAGCGTTGACTACAGTGCCATCGGCGGCGAAGACGTCCGCTCCGTTCGTCCACTTCTCCCATGGGCGCAAGCGCGGGTTCAACGTCTCGAACGCGAATCGGCCGCTGTCGGCCAGCGCTGCCCGGACCGCAGCCAGTCCCGCCGCGATGTCGTCGTCGGTGAGGAACACCTGGAAGACGTGACGGGTCATGATGACCAACTCGAACTCCTGGTCAAAGGAAACTGAGCCCAGATCGCCCAGCACCCAATCGACATCGGTGCTGGACTTGGCCTGGTTCAGCATCGCCGGTGCCGGCTCCAAACCGACCAGCCGTCCGGTGTGGCCGGTCGCGCGTGCCTTTCTGAGCACACCGCCGGTGCCGCACCCGACGTCCAGTACTGATTCGGCTGCCATGACGAGGTCGAGATAGAAGTCGAGATCCGATCCCCACGGGTTGAGCTGGTCGTAGAAGATCGCCAGGCGCGGGTCGGTGTAGTCGTCGCTGTACTCCGGCTCAGGCACGCCGAGAAGTTTGGCAGCGAGACGTCCGAACTCATCGAGCGTGCGGTACGACGGCGCCGGGATAGGCAGACGCCGCTGCGCGTCGGGAGATTAGATAGCCACGGTGGCTGATCCAAGAGACCTGGCCGACAAGTGAAGGAGGAGGCATGGCCGTCAAGCCGCTTCCGATGCCCATAAACCCGGCGCTGCTGAAGCATGTAATAGCGCGCCAGGAGTCCCTCGAAAATCGCATCGCGGACGCGATCACGCGCTTCGCCGGCTCAATGCAGTTCGTCTACCTGCACGTGTTCTGGTTCGCCGCTTGGATCATCTTCCGCGTGGAGGACTACCCCTTCGGACTGCTCACGATGATCGTGTCCCTGGAGGCGATATTTCTGTCGACGTTCGTAATGATCAGTCAGAACCGCGCGGACGAGAAGCGGCAGGTGCTAGCCGACCACCAATGGCGGACCGTGCAGGACGAAGAGCAGCAAAACCAGGAACTGCTCGACCTGTCGAACCAGATCCTCAAGCTAACGAAGGCCATCCATACCATGGCGTCGACCCTGTCTACGGCCAGTCGGAACGCATCGGACGGCTGACGGAAGCGGGTCCGACACGTTTGACGCCGAGTACGTCGCTCTGACGCAAACTCCAGGCAGATGCTTTGATCAACGTCGATGACGGCCTCGCGGACGCCGCGAAGGATTTGGTGACGGTCCGCGCCCGTCGAGGCGCTGTCTGATTAGACAGCCGCTGGCTAGTCGGTCGGCTTCGAGGTCCAGATCGGATCCGGACCGGCGAGCCATTCCGTGTTGAACCGGCTGGCCCCGTGGATCGCGATCAACCGGAGCTCCCCGGCTCCGCTGTTGACGAAGCCGTGGGCCTCGCCCGGCGGGCTGACCACGAGGTGGCCGGCCGATACGACCAACTGCTCCGCGCCGATTTGGAATGTCGCCTCGCCGGACTCGACGACAAAAATCTCGGCGTATGGATGTCGATGGAGCTTTGGTCCAACGCCGGGTTGCGAGTGGACGAGGATGATCGAGAACGGAACTTCGCCGTGGTCGGCGCCGACGAACTCATGTGAGTGCGGCTCGTGCGGCAGTTCGTCAAGGCCGAGGATCCTGGCCATGGTCACCTCCGTTGCGGACCCTGACCCTACCGGCGGCCGGCCGGCCGGCTGGCCGGGCCGGCGTGCTTCGCCTGCGCGACCGGTTGGTCGAGACAGATACTCGGCGGCCGGGCCCTATCAGGCGACCAGGGCAGCAATGGGCTCGCTTACATACTCGCGGCCGGTCCCGACGACCACATGTGTGCCGCAGTAGCACTGGACGTGCAGCACGATTCCGTGGTCGGTGTTGACCAGCGACCGGATACGCCGCGTTCCGACGAGGACCTTCGTGCCGTGTGTGGGGCAGTGGATGGAAAGCATTGAGGTGACCTCCTCTTGTGACCCGAGCGGGTCGGTTGGGACGATCATCGGCGTTCGACTCGATCGCTACAGTGCCCGCCGACACGGGCCGAGTGTGTCCGCGCTGACAGATCGCTCGACTGCAGTCCAGCGCTCGGCAACATCCAGCGGAGCGTGGACGGCATCTATGGTTAGGGCGTGCAGCCCAGCCCGCTCAGCACTCTGTCCGAGATCGATCGTCGCGCCGTTCTCAGAACGATGGTGCGACGCACCTATCGCAAGGGCGAGCCGCTGTTCCACGAGGGTGAATCCGGTCACCTGTTCTATGTGATCGAGCGTGGCCGGGTGGCGATTCGCGTCTCGACGGCGCTCGGCGACGTCGTCACGCTTACCGTGCTCGGCCCCGGTGAGAGCTTTGGCGAGCAGGCATTGCTCGACGAGTCGGCGACCAGGACGGCGAGCGCTGTCGCCGTCGAACAACTCGAGGTGCGCACGCTGCACCGGCAGCACTTCGAGGAGCTGCGGCGCAAGCATCCCTCCGTCGATCGCATGCTCGTTGAGCTGCTGGCGGCCCAGGTCCGCCGGTTGACTGCCCAACTGCTCGAGGCGTTGTACCTGCCGGTCGACCGTCGGATGATGCGGCGACTGGCCGATCTCGCTGCGCTATACGGTGCGTCCGGCGAGATCGATATTCCACTTCGCCAGGACGACCTCGCGTCGATGGCCGGCACCACGCGCCCGACCGCGAATCGGATCTTGCGCAAGCTCCAAGACAGTGGCGTCATCGCCCTGCGCAAGGGTCACGTTCAGATCATCGACGTCGAGTCGTTGGCAAGCCGCGCCGGTTGATGCGGGTCAGGGTCGGAATGCCGACCCAATGGCGGCCGGCCGAGCCTGCTTTGCGCCCATTGCCGATTCGCCGGCCAATGGGATGCAGACGCGAGCCACCGGTGTACGGTCGCGCCCATGTCCCGGGAGCTGCGCCATCTGGCCGGCCGCGTCTGGCTATGGCCGCACGATGAGGATCCCGCTGTCGTACAGGGCTGTGTGGCGGTCATAGCCGACGACGCCGGCAGCCTGCTCGTAGACGCGGGAAACAGTCCTGCCGCGGCTGTCGAGGTCCAGGCCGCGATCGACGCGGCCGGACTGCCGAGGCCGCGACGGCTGGCCTACACCCATCACCACTGGGACCACACCTGGGGCGCCTGCGCCTGGCCGGATCTCGAGATCATCGGGCACGCCGCCGGGGCCCGGATCCTGGCTGCAGAGGCCGCTCGGCCCTGGAGCGAGTCGTATCTGAGCCAGCAGGTCGAGGCCAACCCACGACTTAGATTGAGCTTCAGCGCTCGCGCCAGTGCGATGCGCACGTGGGACGGGTTCCGGATCGTTCCGCCGCACACCGAGTTCACCGACACCATCGCATTGCCCGGCGGTGTCCGGGTGGATCACGTCGGCGGCCGGCACGCCGAGGACTCAACCGTGGTCGCGGTGCCGGACTCCGGCGTCGTCCTGCTCGGTGACTGCTTCTATCCGCCGCCGTTACACTTGCGGGCCCCCGGCGACGGTCTGGACGTTGGGCTGATCCACACGCTGGCGGAGACATACGGCGGTTACGACTGGTTTGTCGACAGTCATGACTTTCCCCGCTCCCGCGAGGACGTCCGCGAGCTGCTCGCATAGCTCCCCAGAGCGGCGTGAGTGCCGAGGTGGCGTTCCTCCCGCACCAGCGCAATAGTGGAACTGCCTCACGATCGGGGATCGGGCGGTCATCGTCTCGCCCACTGCATCCCTGGTCTGCGAAAGCCGGGCCGGAGTTCACCGGCCGGCCATCCGTCGTCCTCTGCCAATCCAGGGAGGTGGAGACTTATGTCCAACGAAACCGAGATCCGTCCCTTCCGGGTCGACGTGCCCGATGAGGCGATCGCCGATCTTCAGCGGCGCATCGCCGCGATGCGCTTGCCTTCCCGGGAGCTCGTAGCCGACCGGTCGCAGGGTGTGCAGTTGGCGACGATTCAGGAGCTCTCCCGCTACT
>DATFRM010000255.1:0-10269 GCA_035263265.1 Actinomycetes bacterium | reverse complement strand
GCGCGGACCGGGCTGTCGAAGTTCGGCAAGACGATGGTCAACTTCTACCTCGGCAAGCTCGGCGTGGCGCAGTCGGAGATCGGCTTCCCGTTCTTGTTCCACGAGGTTCCGTACGTACGGGCCAATGTCGCGCTGGCCGAGGCCGGCGCGTTCGGCGAGCTCCGGCTCGCGGGCTGGTGCCGGGCGGTGACCGGGGATGTCCAGGCCGCACTTCCGACCGGACTCCGGCACTACAACCTGTCCATCTCCACCTCGGACCAGATGATCGAGAACAAGTTCCGGGGCCGGCTGGACCGGACCGCGGTCATCACCGAGATGGTCGCGGCGGTAGGTGCCGCGAAGGGGGCTGGCGTGGCCACCATCGGCGTCAACGCCGAGGACGGCTCACGCACCGACGACGGCTTCCTCACCGAGTTCGCACTCGCGGCCAGGGATGCCGGTGCCGATCGGGTGCGGTACTGCGACACCATCGGCGGCGATACGCCCGACCGGATCAGGGAGCGGTTCGCGAAGCTCGCCGCCACGATCGGCATTCCGGTCGAGACGCACTGCCACAACGACCTGGGTCTGGCCGTGGCCAACTCGATCGCGGGCGCACTCGGCGACCTGGACGCCGGTCAGGACGCGTGGATCAACACCTGCGTCAATGGCATCGGGGAGCGAGCGGGCAACGCTGACCTGCTGTCCTGCCTGCTCGCGTTCCAACACGGCTTCGGCCTGGCCGGAACGGCCGCGGTCGGCGACCCGATCGACCTGTCCTGGTCCCGGCGGTTCGCCTGGTGGGCCAGTTACGCCCTGGGCCAACCGCTGCCGCTCAACCAGCCAGGCGCTGGCCGCAACGCGTTCGCCCACGAGTCCGGGATCCACGCCGACGGCGCGCTCAAGGATCGGCACAACTACGAGCTCTACGACGACCAGACGCTGGGCCCGTTCCCGGCCGATTGGCACCAACGGAGCGGCCGGGTCATCCTCACCGGCGAGTACGGCGGGAAGGCGGGCTTCCGGCACGTCCTGGACGGCCTGCAGATCGAAGTCCCGGCTGCGGACGAAGACCTGGTGTTCGCGCTCGTCCAGCTCTGCAACGCGATGACCGGCCGGCCGCTCACCGACGACGAGCTGCGGCTGATCGGGTCGTACCCGCACCAGGTCGCCCTCCTGTTCCCCGGCCAGCTCGACACGGCCGTGACGGCCTAGGCGCCCGAGCCGGCCGGCCCGAATCGGACGTCTGGGCCGGCCGGCTCGTCGGAGGGAGAACGGGTAACTCAGCCGGGCGTCAGCACGGGATCGCGGCCGCCGCCTTCTTATCGACCGCCTTCCCACGATCGGTGATCACGCAGCCGCCACCGCCACCGCCCCACGACGTCTGGGCACCGGTCCCCCACCGCAGCGCCGCGGTCAGGAACGCCTGCCAGTTGGCCTGGGAGCTGGTCAGCGAACCGGTCCGGCCTAGCTTGGCCAGCACGTCGTTGGAGTGGCTGGTGCTTTGCGGTCCCCAGTAGCCGTCGATCGACGTCGGGTAGCCCCAGATGTAGTTCAGGCAGGACTGCACCGTGAACACCTGGACCTTGCGCACGCTGGTGCTCGGCGCGAACACCGAGAAGCCATTGCCGGACTGGCTGTTGTCCACGTGCACGTGGTACTCGTGCGAGTAGTCGATCGCACCGTTGGGGAAGTACACCGGCGTGTACCAGTAGTGCAGCACGTGGGCGAAGTGATAGTTGAGCCCGGCAACGGTGCCCCAGTACCGATTCCTGGCGGTCGTCAGTGCCGATCCGGTCAGGTACTTCCAGCCGGAGCTGCCGGACTTGTACTTCGTATCGAACACCTTGGTCAGCGTGCCGCTGACGGTCATGTCCAGGTTGAACTGGTCGCAGGCCCGCCCGTAGTAGTGGTAGCTGCTAGTGCCCGCCCCGTCGTCATGCACCCGGCCGTGCCAGACCCGCATCGGCGTGAGCCAGTTGACCGGGGTGTTGGCGTAGTGGTAGCCGAGCCAGTTCTCGTACCTGAGGTAGAACGCTTCATCCCATCGGGTGCTCCACGGCGCCCCCGTGTCCGGAAGGTATGTGGGCTGACCCCAGATCTCGTTGTGCGACACCGTGGTGCCACCGTGCGCGAATGCCCGGGGTGCCGCGCCGCCGAACACCAAACCTGCGGCGCCCATCCCGAGGAGGGACACGGCCTGGCGCCGGGTCAGGCCGCGCCGGGTTTCCGTTGCTGCGATCTTGTCCATAACCGCTCCCGTCTACCGACGGCTCGCCGGATCACCGACGGGCCGAGCCGACCCCGTTGTGGCTGTTGGGACCAGGTTGGGCGCCGCTCCTGTACGGAAGCTGGACGGATTCTTACCGCTCCGGCTAGGTTCGGCAGCCGTGCCGGACTCGATCACACCGCCGGGCCTGATCGGCCTGGCCGAGGCCACCGCTGCACAGCAACGGATCGCCGGCCGGCTGCACCCGACCCCGATGCTGTCCGCCCGCACGCTGGGTGAGCTGGCCGGCGTTCGGCTGCAGTTGAAGGCCGAGCTGTTTCAGCGCACCGGATCGTTCAAACCGCGCGGAGTGTTCAACCGGCTGCTCACCCTCCCGCCGGACGAGCTCGCCCGCGGGCTGGTGTCGCTATCGGCCGGCAACCACGCGGCCGCGCTGGCCTATGGCGCGAGCGCGCTGGGCAGCAGCGCGACCGTGGTCATGCCGGTGACCGCGGCGGCCCTTAAGGTGCGGGCAACCGAGGCATACGGCGGCCAGGTGGTGCTCACGGCCGGCAACCTGCTCGAGGTCTGCCACCAGATTCAGCGCGAGCGCCAGCTGACCCTGGTGCATCCGTTCGACGACCTGGCGATCATCGCCGGGCAGGCCACCGTCGGGCTGGAGATCGTCGCCGACTGTCCGGACCTGGCCGCGGTTGTGGTGCCGGTCGGCGGCGGTGGTCTGATCAGCGGCGTCGCCGCAGCGGTGAAGGCGACCCACCCACACGTGCGGGTGATCGGAGTGGAACCGCGCGGAGCTGACGCGATGACCCGCAGCCTCGCCGAGGGCCGGCCGGTTCACCTGGATCGCGTCGACACCATCGCCGACGGGCTAGCCCCGCCATTCGCCGGCGATCACACGCTGCGGCACGTCCAGGCGTACGTCGACGATGTCGTCCTGGTCGACGACGACGAGATCACGCACGCGTTGCTGCTGGTCATGCAGCGCACGAAGCTGGCCGCGGAGCCCTCGGGGGTAGCCGGCGTAGCCGCGCTGTTGTCCGGGGCGGCCGCGGTACCGGCCGGGGCTTTGGTGGTCGCGGTGATCAGTGGCGGCAACGCCGACCCGCAGGTACTCAAGCGGCTGCTCTGACCCGGCGGACCGCTCCGGGGGCGCCGGTCGGAGACGGCTAGGTCGCGTCGGGAGCCAGCTGGTGGGCCAGCCAGGCCAGCGCCACCGGGTAGCGGTAGTCGATACCGCCATGCGCGGCGTCGAACAGCTCGAACTTGATCCGCTCGGCCGGCAGCCCGGCGCGCACGATCGCTGCCCGGAACGCCTCGGCGCCGACGTCCAGGTACCACTCGTCCCTGGTACCGGCATCGATCCAGACCGCTCGCCAAGATCGGACCGCGTCGGCGTACCGGTCGACCATCCGGACCGGATCCCAGTCCAGCCACCACTGCCAGCGCTGCTCGTCCAGCTTCCCGGTGACCGGATGGAACGGCAGCTCAGGCGTGCCGTCCGGGCCGGGCGAGAAGCAGGCGCTGACCCCCAGTAGCACCAGCAGCAACTGGTCTTCCGCCTTGGTGAACGCGGGTCGGCTCTGGAAGTCCTTCCACCAGGCCCAGATATCCCCGCCGTACGACCGCAAGTACCGCACTGCCTGGGCGAACTCCGGAAGATAGCTGTACTCGTAGCTGGCGTCCCCGGCGTGGGTGGCCAGTGCGCCGAACAGGTCCGGACGCAGCATCGGAGTGATCATCGCGCCGAAGCCCCCGCTGGACTTGCCCGCGATGGCGCGGTGGTCGCGGTTCGCCAGGGTGCGATAGCGCGCATCCACGAACGGCACGACCTCCTCGCAGAGGTAGGTGTGGTAGGCCCCGGTCCCGGCCGAGTCCACGAACTGGCTGCCGCCGTACCGCGACCAGGCATCGACGAACACGACGATGGTCGGCGGCGCCTCGCCGCGGGCGAACACGCCGTCGGCGGTTTCCGGATACGGCTGTCGGTACGCGGTCCGGTTGCGCCACATCGCGATATGACCGGTGTATCCCTGGATGACGTAGACCGAGGAGAACCGCCGAGCGGGATCATCGTCGTAGCCGGGTGGGAGGTACACCCAGAGCGGCCGCTCGTGCGGGTCGTCCAGCGGGTTGCCACGCAAGACCGCGCTGTCCAGCACGTGTTCCTCGATCCGACCGGCCAGCTCGCCCGACCACGGCAGCATGTCTACGCCTCCCGGCTTGTAAGGATCTCGACCGGTCTGAGGATATTGCAGGATCAGGACGGATCGCGCCCGTGCGATGCGCCGAGCAAAGCCTTCGGACGCAGCACAGCGGCGCCGAGCGCGCTGACCCGCTCTCGCAGCTTCCGGTCCGCGGTGACCACGTAGACCGGCTCGGCCCGGCGGTCGGCGACCACTCGGACGATCGCGTCGTCGCCGTCACCGGAACGGGGTGCGGCGACCACCGAAACCCCCGAGACCGGCTCCACCGCGCGCGCCGCGCCCTCGACAACCAGTACGACCTCCACCGGTCCCGGTAATCCAGGCAGACCGTCCGCCGCGACCGAACCGAGCGAGTCTCGCAACCGCCGGACCGCACCGGCACGGTCCCGCCACCATCCGTCGGGCACTGATCCGATCACGTTCGCCGCATCCACGACCAGGACCGGGCGGCGCTCCGGACCGGGCGATGCTGCGGGCATCGGGCCAGTGTACGAACGCGTCGGCGGCGCCGGCGGGTCCAGCGCGAACGCCGTCTCAAGCCTGTATGGCGGTCAGCAGCGCGACGCTGACAGCGATCGTGGCCGCACCAGCGGCCTGCCGGGCGGACAGCCGCTCACCGAACAGAAAGTGCGCGGCCACTGCCGCGACCGCGGCGAACTGCGAGGCCAGCACCGCGCTGATCGCGATGCCGGCGGTGGCACCGACCGTGAACGACATGAAGCCGGTGACCTCGGCCAGTCCGACGGCGACCACCAGCGGCGCCGCTGTTCTGGTCAGCCGGAGCCTGGACAGCAGAGCGAGCGGTACGGCTACCGCGAGCACTCCGATCAGCCGGGCCGGCAGGACGGCCCAGGCTGCCGGCAAGGTTGCGCCCACCTGGCCGGTCGCGTACAGGGAGAGCCCGAAGGAGATCGCGGCCCCGATCGCGTAGCCAGTGGCGATCGGCTGGTGCCTGATCCCGGACCGATCCTGTACTACGTCCGCCGATCCGGCCGCGGCCACCACCGCGACTCCCGCGACGATCACGCCGAGCACGATTCCGGCGGCAACGCTTAGCGGTTCGCCGGCTGCCACCGAAACGACCGCGGCGATGGCGCCCTCGGTCGACACGATCGGAGCCACGATGCCGACCTTGCCGAACTGGAAGGCGCGATATACCGCCAGCAGGCCGATGATGTTGCCGAGCCCGCTCAACCCCATCCAGGCAAGCTCGGTCCGGCCGAGCGAGACCGATCCGGATGCGAGAAGCAGCGGGCTGATCGCCACCAGGCCGATCAGCATCGCCCATGCCAGCGTGGCCGTGGAGCCGATCAGCCGGCTGGCGCGGGCCGAGCAGAGCGCCGCGACTGCCCAGGCCAGCGCCGCACCCAGGCCACCCAGGACCGCGATCAATGTGCGGCCAGAAGCTGCTCGATCGCGACATTCCAGAACTGGATCGCCGGCGTGGCGCGCTCGTAGCCGAGCGAACAGACGCTGCTGGCGCCGAGCAGGAAATGCGCACCCACGTCCGGTGGCAGCCCGCACCAGCGCACAGCCAGGATCCGGGACAGGTGGCCGTGCCCGAACACCAGGACGGTGCCGTCGACGGATCTGATCCGCTCGATCACCCGGTCGGCGCGGGCGGCCGCGGCGGCCAGCGTCTCGCCGCCCGGAAGGACGCCGGTCCACACCGTCCAGCCGGGCACCTCGCGCTGGATGTCGGCCGTGGTCCGGCCCTCGTAGTCGCCGTAGCCCAGCTCCCGCAGGTCGTCGACGAGTTCCGGGTTAGCGAAGCCGGCCAGCTCGGCGGTAAGGCGGGCGCGAATCAGCGGGCTGGACAGCACCACCGCGAACGCACGGCCCGCGAGTGCGGAGCGCAGCTCGCGGGCCTGCCGCTCCCCCGCCTCGGTCAGCGGGAGATCGGTCCTACTGGTGTGCCTTCCGGCTCTGCTCCACTCGGTCTCGCCGTGGCGGACAAGGACCACCTCGGGACGTGTTGCCATCGGCGATGTAGCTCCCCATCGTGCAATGCCTGCCGATGGCGAAGTCTAGGGGACGCGAACGTCCCCCAATCCCGATCATCGTTCACCTTCGTGCGTCACAAATCATCCCAAAGTGGGTGATCAACTGTAGGTAACGTGCACGATGATCGAACCGAGCACCCGAACTCGATGTGCGCCCGGCCGAGCACACCTAGGAGAGCGGCAGCTGCGCCTATGGAACGCGGCTGCGGCCGCGGAAGCCGGCCACCGCGGCGATACCCAGCGCGGCCAGCCCGACCTGGAAGATGATCTCGATCCAGTCCACGCCGTCGGTGGTCTTCACCCCGACCTCCTGAGCGATCCAAGTGCCGACCAGCGCCGCGATGATCCCGATCACCACGGTGAGCAGAGCACCGATGGGCTGCCGCCCGGGCAGTACCAACCGGCCCAGGATGCCGACGATGGCGCCGATGATGATCGCGCTGATGATGCCGGAAGCCGTCATTGCCTTCTCACTCTCCTCGGGGAAAGGCAATCAAGTGGAACGGGCACACAAGGTGTACCGCGATGGTGCGCGGGCAAACCTGGGCAGTCGCCTCCGTTCGGTGGCCGGCCGCGGCGCGATCAGCTCGGATCCGGCCGCTGACCAGGATCGGCGGGGGTCGGCTGGCACCGCGGGCACCAGTAAGTGAGCCGATTGCCTAGCACGTCCAGCTCGATCGCCGTCCCACATCGCCGGCACGGCCGGCCCGCCCGCTCGTACACGTAGTTCTGCTCGCCGCGCCGCGATGATCCGGTCGTGACCTGGGCCCACCGGCCCCGGTTGCCGGCCATCAGTCGCTGGGCGATGGTGACCAGCGCGGGCAGGTCGTCAACCGAGCCGACGGGGGTCCATGGCCACACCCGGCCCAGGAACAGAGTTTCCGCCTTGTACAGGTTGCCGATCCCGGCCAGGTTGCGCTGGTCGACGAGCGCCGCGCCGATGGCTACCTCCGGCTGGCGGCGCAACCGCCGGACCGCCTCGCCGAGATCCCAGTCCGGCCCGAGCAGATCGGGACCGAGGTGGCCGACCAGCCGCTCTTCGTCGTCGGTCCGCACCAGGGCGAGCTCGTGCAGGTGGTAGCCGACCGCAACGGCAGATTCGGTCCGCAGCACCACTCGGATCGTGTGCGCGGGTCGCGCGGCCCATCGCTGACCCGGCGCGAACACCCGCCAGCTACCGTCCATCCGCAGGTGCGAGTGCAGCGTGCGCGGCCGAGCCTCGGCCGAGTGAAGCCGCAGCAGCAGGTGCTTGCCCCGGCTTCGCGATTCCGTGACGGTCCAGCCGGCCAGGTCGACGGTGGCCAGCTGCGGCACCCGGAAGTCGGAGGACTCCAGCACCTGTCCCGCCAGCTGGCGGTGGAGCTGGTCGGCGGTGTTCCAGACGGTGTCGCCCTCAGGCACCTCGCCCTCCCTTCCGGCAGCGATGCCTGGTTGCAGGTGGGAACCGCGCTACGCCGGCGTGCGCGCGATCGCCTCGAGAACCGCGCCGGATTCGTCGATGTCCTCGCCGCGGCCGAGCACGGCCTCGATCCTGCGGTAGATCTCCGCAGCCGCGGCCGAGAAGCCGTCCGGGACCCCCGCGGCCGCCATCGTGGCCGCCGCCTCGTCCATCTCTCCGATCCACCGCCACGCCTTCGGCGCGGCCCGCCGGCCGATCTCGTCGAGCTCGGCGTCCAGATCGATCCCGTCCCTGGCCAGCTCGGAGCCGAGCGCTTCGCGAACCCCGTAACGCTCAGCCGCCGCCGCCAGTGCCAGCCACAGCGCCGGCACCGCCTTGCTCTGCAGCGCGTAACACGCCTTGAGCGCGCTTGCGCTACCCAGGTGCGCGTCCAACCGGTGGGCCTGCACGGTCGAGCCGGCAAACAGCTCCACGACCGCCCCGGCGGCGGTCCCGGACGCCCACAGCTGCGTGGTGTCGGGCCGCCAGGCGGGTGGACCGATCACGCACGCGTCCACCACCCGATCCGGGCCGAACAGGGCCCCGATCCGGTCAACCGTGCCCGGTGCGATCGCGTTCGCGTCCACATAGATCCTGGGCCGGCCGTATCCGGCCACCTGCTCGGCCACCTCGAGCGCCGCGGCCGGCGGGCAGATCGACACCACCACATCGGCGCGGGCCACCAGCTCGGCGACATCCCGGACCGGGACCAGATCGGCAAGCTCGGCCCGCTTGGCGGTCGCGTCCGAGCGGCCCTCGGCCGCCCAGATCACCTGACCGGACCGCCCCTTCAGCGACGCGCCTAGCGACGCGCCCATCGCGCCGGGGTGCAACACGCCGACCACCGGCCGGACGCCGAGGCCGGCGCCGGACTGAACCGTCTGCATTGCCGCTCCTCCGTCACTCGGAACCCGGTCGAACCGTATCCGGAGTCCGGCTGACCGGTAGTCCTCGCTTGGCAGCGGTTGCGGCGAACTCGATCGCATCCACGATCGCGGCACCGCCATGGTCATTGTTGAAGAACACGTACACCCGCTCATCAGGGGTCCATGTTGACGACACCCGGTCAACCCAGGACCGGATCGCAGCCCGACCGTAGCGCGGTCGAGGCCGGGCCATGCCGTGATGCATCCGCAGGTAGCCGAAGTCCGCCGTCCGCCACAGCGGCGTCACCGGGCGACCGTCCCGGTCCGCCCAGCACAGCGCCGCGCCATGGCGATCGAGCGTCGTCCGGATCCGCTCGTCCCACCAGGAGGGATGACGCGGCTCGACCGCTACCCGGGCGCGGCCGTCGAGCCGGGACAGCACCGCGTCCAGGACCTCGGCGTCGGCGGTCAAGGTCGGCGGCAGCTGGAACAAGACCGGCCCGAGTTTCTCCCCGAGCCCACTGGCCGCCGTCATGAATCGGGACACCGGCTCGACCGGGTCGCGGAGCCGGCGGATATGGGTCAGGTAACGGCTCATCTTGACCGCGAACTCGAAGTCCTCCGGTGTACGGCGCCGCCATTCGGCGAATGTCGAGCGTGGCGGCAGCCGGTAGAACGTGTTGTTGACCTCGACGGCGTGGAACCGGTCGGTGTAGTACTCCAGCCAGCGCCGGCTGGCCAGCTTGGCCGGGTAGAACACCGACCTCCAGTCGCGGTACTGCCATCCGCTGGTTCCAACAATGATCATGCTGAGATCGAGGCTACCGTGCCCGTGGCCGGGGCCGCGCCTGGCCGGGCCCGGCGAGGACGGGCCAGTGACGGCCCGCCGCTACTCCGCCAATCGGATTGGATCGACAACCGCCGCCCCGAGTGCCAGTCTTAGCGGCGTAAAAACCGAGTGACCGGGCGCTGGCCCAACGAGCCGGCGACCCGGCCCACCTTTTGTGGAGGTGGCGGTGGTCGGCAAGATCAGCACCTTCACCGACGATCGCGCGCCCTGTGGGCGCATGGTCGGCGGCGAGTTAGAGCGCGAGGACGACACCGAGGGCCTGGTCCTGGAGACCATGACGTTCAGCTGCGGGTGCCGCCGGATCCGCTCGCAGTATCACGACGGCAGCTTCGACGTCCGGGTGGTGCGCCACGACGGCCGGGTGCTTTCGGACGAGCACAGCGGCGCGCACGAGGGCTGAGATGCCGGTTCTTGTCTTCCTACCCGGCCCGGAGGGCAGTCCGGAGTGCATCCCCTGATGACATTCACCCATGACGTAGTGATCGTTGGCGGCGGTGGAGCAGGACTTCGCGCCGCCATCGCGATTGCGGAGACCGATCCGAGCCTGCGGATCGCGATTGTTTCCAAGGTCTACCCGATGCGCAGCCACACCGTCTCGGCCGAGGGCGGCGCGGCCGGCGTGATCGCCAGCACGGATACCTACGACGAGCACTCGTACGACACCATCTCCGGCGGCGACTGGCTGTGCGACCAGGACGC
>DATFRM010000254.1:0-3808 GCA_035263265.1 Actinomycetes bacterium | reverse complement strand
CTCCGGATCGTAGATCCCCACGTGCATGCCGACCGCCCGCGGACTCGCCAGCAAAGTGCCAAGGATCGTTTCCAGTTCGGCCAGCGAGATCCCGTTCGGGTTCGGCGAGTCCACCGCCGGCATGACATCGGTGTGCAAGACGTCTGCGTCCAGGTGGATCCAGAATCCGGGCGCAGCTCGAACGGCTTCCAGGTAGTCCCTGGCTAGCTCGGCCACCGGGCTGGCGCCGCGCGAGCGGATCTCCTCGGCCGTGTACCGGGTGATCGGCGACTGGTCGAAGCGCGCGACGTCGAAGAACTCCGAGTCTTCCGGTTCCCGCTGCAAGCCGAGGTGGACGACATCGGTTTCCCGGACGTACGGCCCCAGTCCGTCGATGTCGCACAGCGCGTCCGGTCCGTGCCCGGTGACCAGCCCGAGGTCCAGCCCAGCGGCGGCAAAGCGCCCGACGTAGCCGTCGTAGTCCTTGACCCAGGAGTAGTCGTCGTGGCCGTCGATGAACGCCAGCCCGTACCGCCCGCGGCGGCGCAACGCGAGCATCGCGCCGAGCACGATCGAGCAGTCGCCGCCGAGCACGAACGGGAACGATCCGCGATCCAGCAGCGCTCCTAGCTCAGCAGCCAGCGTCGTAGTGACCGTCCGGATCGCCGGGCCGTTGCGGAAGCCGGTAGTCGGCTCCGGCTCCGGGGAGTAGGCCGGTACCTCGATCCGGCCCGCGTCCCTCGCGCCGAGCCGCCCGACCAGGTCGAGCTCGCGCAGCGCGGCGGCCAGATGCCGTACCCCCGGCTCGGCTCCGGGCCGGGGCGGCCGAAGCCCCAGGTTAGACGGCGCGTCCAGCACCGTGATCGGCCGTGGCATCCCGGCCTCCCGAAGACCGTCTTACCGGCAATTAGCTTGACAACGGTAACACGACATGCCGGAACTAAGCGGTGTGCCCATGGGCGGTCCACCGGTTGCCGTCGCGCCGCAGTGCCAGCGGTATCCCGAACGTGCTGGACAGGTTAGCCGCGGTGAGCGTCACCGGAATCGGCCCGGCCGCGACCACCGCCCCAGCGCGCAGCATCAGCACGTGGGTGAATCCGTCGGGTATCTCCTCGACGTGGTGGGTTACCAGCACGATCGCGGGGGAGAGGGGGTTCCGGGCCAGGGTCCCCAGGCGCCGCACCAGGTCCTCGCGCCCACCCAGATCGAGACCGGCGGCCGGCTCGTCGAGCAGCAGCAGTTCCGGATCGGTCATCAGCGCGCGGGCGATCTGGACCCGCTTGCGCTCGCCCTCGGACAGGGTGCCGAATTTCCGCTCGGTCAGCGCCGTCACCCCGAGTTGGTCGAGCAACGTACTGGCGCGCTGCTCGTCGTAGCCCTCGTACCGTTCCCGCCACCGGCCGAGCACCGCGTACGACGCGGTAAGCACCACGTCGGCGACCCGCTCGCCGGCCGGCAGCCGGTCCGCGAGCGCCGCACTGGTCAGGCCGATTCGCGGCCGCAGCTCGAACACGTTGGTGGTGCCGAGGACCTCGCCGAGAATGCCGGCGACCCCACTGGTCGGGTGCACAAGAGCAGCGGCGACCTGCAGCAACGTGGTCTTGCCCGCTCCGTTCGGGCCGAGCACGATCCAGCGGTCCGACTCGGAAACCGACCAGCTCACCGCGTCCAGCAGCTTTGCGCCGGCGCGGACCACGGTCACGTCAGCCATCTCGAGAACAGCGGTCATCTGTGGGCACGCTCCGGGTCGAGGCTCGGGGCTGAGCGAGTCCAACCTAGAGCCCGGCCGCGGGCACCGGCCAACCCAGTCGAGGCGCCGATCCGCCGACGACACCAGTCCGGCAGGATCTTTTCATTACAACTCGTCATTTGGCCGTAGAGATCCCTAACATTTCCTTGTGGACGCATGGATCGTCTGGGCGCTGATCGCGCTGGTGCTCGTCATTGTTGAGATCCTGACCCTCACCTTGTTCTTCGCGATGCTGGCGGTCGGCGCCGCGGCGGCAGCGGTGGCCGCGATGCTCGACGCCGATCGTGGCGTCCAGATCCTTGTGTTCGCGGTCGTCTCGCTCGCGATGCTCCTTGCGGTCCGCCCGGTCGCCCGTCGCCACCTGCATCAGGCGCCCGAACACCGAACAGGAGTCGACGCGCTGGTCGGCAAGCGCGCGGTGGTGGTCGAAAAGGTCGACGGGCACGGCGGCCGGGTTCGGTTGGCTGGCGAGATCTGGTCGGCGCGGTCCTACGACGGCGAGTCCGTGCTCGAACCTGGCCGAAGCGTCGATGTCATCAAGATCGAGGGCGCGACCGCGCTCGTGCTTGGATAAGAGGGACTCCGATGGTTCAGATAATCGTCGCTGCCGTCATCGTGCTGTTCGTCGTCGTGACGCTGGCTAAGTCCGTGCAGATCGTGCCGCAGGCGTACGCCGGGATCGTGGAGCGGCTGGGCAAGTACAACCGCACGATGAATCCGGGTCTGAACCTGATGGTGCCCTGGATCGAGCGGCTACGCCCGCTGCTGGACATGCGCGAACAAGTGGTCTCGTTCCCGCCGCAACCGGTCATCACCCAGGACAACCTCGTGGTGTCCATCGACACGGTCATCTACTTCCAGGTGACCAACCCGAAGGACGCAACCTACGAGATCGCCAACTACATCCAGGGCGTCGAGCAGCTGACCGTGACCACGCTGCGAAACGTGGTCGGCGGGATGGACCTGGAAAAGACGCTGACCTCCCGCGAGGCGATCAATGCCGAGCTCCGCGGAGTGCTGGACGAGGCGACCGGCCGGTGGGGGATCCGGGTCAACCGGGTCGAGCTCAAGGCGATCGATCCACCGCACTCCATCCAGGACTCGATGGAGAAGCAGATGCGCGCGGACCGGGACAAGCGGGCCGCGATCCTCAACGCCGAGGGTGTCAAGCAGTCGCAGATCCTGACCGCCGAAGGCGAGCGACAGGCCAACATCCTGCGCGCCGAAGGCGAGGCGCGGTCCGCCATCCTTCGGGCCGAGGGCGAGGCCAAGGCGATCCTGCAGGTGTTCGAGGCCATCCACGAGGGCAACCCGGATCAGAAGCTGCTGTCGTACCAGTACTTGCAGATGCTTCCGGAGATCGCCAGAGGCGACGCGAACAAGGTCTGGATCGTGCCGAGTGAGCTCGGAAGGGCGCTGGAGGGCCTCGGCAGCGTCGTCGGCCGGCTCGCCGGGCCGGACGGCGACGCCCGGGCGCGCGGGGCCGCCGCGACCGGAGGCGCACCCTCCGGTGGCCAGCTCCCAGCGGGCGGCACCCCGGACTCCGAGACCTAAACGGGTCCGCCGTTCGCTGGCTATCCCCGGCTCGGCCGTAGGGTCGAGCCACGATGACTCCGCTCGAAGCGCTCGTGGTGACCGTGGCCGGCATGGTCGCAGGCACCATGAACGCGATCGTCGGCGCCGGCACGCTGATCACGTTCCCGGTGCTGCTGGCCATCGGCTATCCGGCCGTGGTCGCGAACGTGTCGAACACGATCGGCCTCGTGCCCGGTGTGTTCTCCGGCGTACTCGGGTACCGGCGCGAGTTGACCGGACAGCGGGACCGGTTGGTCCGGCTGGGTCTCGCCGGTGCGCTTGGCGGGCTGACCGGGGCGGTGCTGCTGCTCTCGCTCCCGGCGGCGGTCTTCGACGCGGTGGTGCCGGTGCTGATCTTGCTCGGTGTTGCGCTGGTGCTGGCTCAGCCGTACCTCGCCCGCTTCGTCGGCGAGCGGCGGGACGCGCCACCGCACGGCGGCCGGCTGCTGGTCGCCGGGGTGTACCTGGTCGGCGTGTACGGCGGCTACTTCGGGGCGGCACAGG
>DATFRM010000253.1:0-4519 GCA_035263265.1 Actinomycetes bacterium | reverse complement strand
CCACCTCTTCTTCGACTACGTCGGCCGGCTCGGTCTGGTCGGCTGTCTTGGGCGCCGGCGACATCACACGTTTCAGCCGGACCAGCATCCCGCGCGATTTGGTCCGGATCGCCGCGAGCTTCGCACCCTTGGGCGCTCGTGCTGCTCCGGTAGCACCGGCCGCCGCCACCACAGCCGCGCCACCGGCCGCCCCGTTGTCCGCGGCCCCATCTGAAGGCTCCGCCGCCGTAGTCCCAGCCGGCAACGCACCGGCCGCCAGCGCGACGGCCGCCGCTCCCCCTGCGTCCGCTGGCTCCGCTTGCCCGGTCCGCTTCAACCCATACAGCAGCCCATTCAGCCTGGCCTGGATCGCCGCGGCTACCTGGTCGGCCGACTCGGTTGCGTCGACGACGAGATACCGCAACGGGGTCTGCTCGGCCAGCGCGAGGTACCGCTGGCGCACTCGCTCGTGAAACTCGTCGGGTTCCGACTCCAGCCGGTCCGGTTCCTCCTGACTGCGACTCAGGCCCACCTCAGGCGGGACGTCGAGCACGATCGTCAGGTCGGGTCGCAGCCCATCGGTAGCCCAGCGGGACAACCGGGATATCTGTCCCGGAGACAGTTCGCGACCGGCGCCCTGGTAGGCAATCGAGGAGTCGCTGAACCGGTCTGTGATCACCACGGCCCCGCGTTCCAGCGCTGGGCGGATCACTGTGCTCACGTGTTCGGCCCGGTCGGCCGCGTAGAGCAGGGCCTCGGTCCGCGGCGAGAGCGCACCGGTCTGCACGTCGAGCAGAACCGACCGCAACCGCTCCCCGATCTCGGTCGCGCCCGGCTCATAGGTCAGCAGCACCTCGTAGCCGTCGGCGCGCAACCACTCCGCCAGCCGCTCGCCCTGCGTGGACTTGCCCGCGCCCTCGCCGCCCTCGAGCGCGATCAGGAAGCCGGGCAGTTTGCGGGGGAACGGCAGCGGTTCGCCCCGAATGGCCGCGATCAGATCCCGCCACACCGGTACCCCGCGGCGGTCGTCCATCTGCCGGAACGAGACCAGCCCGACTAGGACTGCGATCAGGCCGGCGCAGAACATCGTGATCGCCGCGCCGTTGTAGGTCGCGTTCACCTGGTCAGTGAGTTCGATGTGGTGCGCGCCGATCGCTGCGGCGACAAAGGGTCCGGCGGCGAGGATGAGCACCAGCGTGATCCGTACCAGCGACTGGACGAACGCGAACGTACGGCCGCGCAGCCGATCGCTGACCTCTAGGCCGATCAACGTCTGCCCGATCACCCAGGCAGTGCCGCCCAGCGCACCGAGGATGAACGTCAGCAGTACATCGATGACGATGTTGCCGATCAGCGAGAGCACGCACAGCGTGATTCCGGCGCCGAGGATGCTCAACGCGAACAGCCGGCGCCGGCTGAAACCGCTGAGCAGTCGCGGCCCGAGGAACATCCCGGTTGCCAGGCCGACGAATACGGTGCCGAACAGCACACCGAAGCCCGGGTCGCCGGCGCCGAGATCGGTGACGAACGTCCTGGCCAGCCCGATTACGACGCCACCGGCGGCAAACGCGCCCAGCATGCCGACGACCAGCCCGCGCAGCATCGGCGTGCCGAAGATGAACCGCCAGCCGTCCAGCACGGTCCGCACGATCGACGGGTGCTCGACGTGCACGTTCGTCCTCGGGATTTCGGTCAGCCGCCAGACCGTGATCGCGGAGAACACGAACGTCAGTGCATTGATGTAGAACGCGAAGTCGACCGGGTTACGGGCGAAGAACGGCAGGAACCGGGCGGTCGACCCGGTGAACAGGGTGAGCAGGACGAACAGGGCGGCCGCGACCGGGGCCATGCCGTAGGTGGTGACCAGCGATAGCTGGTTCGCCGCCTCGAGCCGGCTGCGCGGCACCAGGTTCGGCATGGTGGCCTCTTTGGCCGGGATCCAGAACAGGCTGGCTACTTCGATCAACAGGATGGCAATGAACAGCCAGATCAGCGATCCGACCAGCGGGATCGAGATGAGCAGCGCGGCTCGGGCCAGCGCGCAAATGATCATCGTCCAGCGGCGGTCGAGCCGGTCCGCGACCGCGCCCGCGATCGGCCCGATGAGTAGCGCCGGCAACAACCGGACCAGGAACACGCCGCCGATCGCGAGGTTCTGCTGGGCATAGCTGCCACCGACCCCGCCGGCGAGTTCGTGCGCCAGTGCAGCCGCCGCCAGGAAGCTCAGCCAATCGCCGAGGCTGGCGAAGCCGAGCGAGATCCACAACCTCCGGAACGGAACGATCTGCAGCAGACCGCGAAGGTCGTGGGCCGGTTCGACAGCTGTTGCTGACACATCGCCAGCCTAACGATCCGCCTCAGCCGCATCAGGCCTATGTGGCGTCCAATCGCCCCAACCCCGCTCGGCCTTCCGTCCGGCCAAGCAGGTCGCCGCTGCCGGACCCCAGG
Organism: Actinomycetes bacterium; assembly: GCA_035263265.1. Classification (GTDB taxonomy): domain Bacteria; phylum Actinomycetota; class Actinomycetes; order JAKEEW01; family JAKEEW01; genus DATAFN01. Next base: position 2,092 of record DATFRM010000253.1, on the reverse strand, counting down.
TCAGCCGTCGCGCTGGACCCCGGTCGGCCGCCGGTGACCAGGCCCGGTCGGCTGCCGGGCTCAGCTCGGGCCGGTCTTCTTAGCCGCGGACTTCCGAGCAGCGGTTGTCTTACCGGCAGACTTCCGGGCCGTGGACTTGCGAGCCGTCGTCTTCTTCCCGGCGGTCTTAGCCGCGCGCTTGCGCGCCGGCGCCGGACCCTTAGCACGCTTCTCGGCCAGTAGTTCGAACGCACGCTCCGCGCTAAGCTCGTCCGGGTCGTCGCCGCGCGGCAGGCTCGCGTTGGTCTCGCCGTCGGTCACGTACGGTCCGTACCGGCCCGCCTTCAGTACGACCGGCTTGCCCGACAGCGGGTCGGTGCCGAACTCTCGCGCCGGCGCGGAGGCGGTGGCGCCGGTGGTCCGACCGCGGCGGCCCTTCGGCTCGGCGAACAGGGCGAGCGCCTCGTCCAGCGAGACTGTGAAGATCTCGTCTTCGCTGCCCAGCGAGCGGGATTCCGCGCCCTTCTTCACGTACGGCCCGTACCGTCCGTTCTGTGCCGTCACCGCCTCGCCGTCCGGCGCGTCACCAAGCTCGCGCGGCAGCGACAGCAGCCGGATCGCGTCGTCCAGCGTGATCGCGTCCGTCGTCATGGTCTTGAACAGTGACGCGGTCCGCGGCTTGGCCTGCTTTGGCGCGTCCGGCGGGAGCACCTCGGTGACATACGGTCCGAACCGCCCGGACTTGGCAACGATCTCGCGGCCGGAGTCGGGGTCGGTGCCGAGCACCTTGTCCCCGCTCGGTCTGGTGAGCAGCTCCTCCGCCTTGTCGATGGTCAGCTCGTCCGGCGCCAGGTCCGGCGGCACGTTGACCCGGTCTTCGCCGCGCTCCAGATAAGGGCCGTACCGCCCGACTCGCACCACGATGCCGTTTCCGATCGGAAGCGAGTTGACCTCGCGCGCGTCGATGTCGCCGAGATCGGAGACGAGCTCCTTGAGCCCTTCCTCGCCGTTCTGGCCGAAGTAGAACCGGGAGAGCCAGGACACCATCTGGCCATCGCCGTTGGCGATCTGGTCGAGCGCCTCCTCCATCCGGGCGGTGAACGCGTAGTCGACGAGGTGCGCGAAGTGCTTCTCCAGAAGCCCGACGACCGCGAAGGCGAGATAGGACGGGACGAGCGCGGTGCCTTTCTTCCAGACGTAGCCGCGGTCGAGGATCGTGCCCAGGATGCTCGCGTACGTCGATGGGCGGCCGATCTCCCGGTCCTCGAGCTCCTTGACCAGGCTGGCCTCGGTATAGCGGGCCGGAGGCCGCGTTTCGTGCGCCTCGGCCACCAGCTCGGCAACGGTAAGCCGGTCACCCTCGGCCACCCGGGGCAGCCGCCGCTCCCGGTCGTCCAGCTCGGTGTCCGGATCGTCGGCCCCTTCGACATATGCCTTGAGGAATCCGTGGAACGTGATGACCTTCCCCGACGCGCTGAACTCGGCGTCCTCGCCCGAGGCCGCGGTGGCTCCGATGCGCACCGTCACCGAACGGCCTTGCGCATCCTTCATCTGGGATGCCACCGTCCGCTTCCAGATCAACTCGTATAGCCGGAACTCGTCCCCGCTGAGTCCGGTCTGGGCCGGGGTGCGGAACATGTCCCCTGCCGGACGGATCGCCTCGTGTGCCTCCTGGGCGTTCTTCACCCTGCTGTCGTAGATCCGGGGGCGCTCCGGCAGGTAGTCCGGGCCGTACAGCTCACGGACCTGCGACCGGGCCGCCTGGATCGCGGTCGCGGACAGCGTGGTGGAGTCGGTACGCATATAAGTGATGTAGCCGCGCTCGTACAGGCGCTGCGCGACTGACATGGTCCGGGAGGCGCCAAAGCCAAGCTTGCGCGATGCCTCCTGCTGCATGGTGGTGGTCCGGAACGGCGCATACGGCGAGCGCCGGTACGGACGGGACTCGACCGCGCGGACGGCGAACGGGCGATCACGCAGCCCATCGACGAGCGCCTGGGCGGTCCGACCATCCAGGTGAACCAGGTCGCCACTGCGCAGCACGCCGTCCGAGCCGAAGTCCCGGCCGGTCGCCACCCGCCGGCCGTCGACGCTGACCAGGCGGGCCGCGATC
>DATFRM010000252.1:0-5097 GCA_035263265.1 Actinomycetes bacterium | reverse complement strand
TCCGAACAGTCGGTCGGCCGCTTCCTGCACGAGCTCGCGGGTGAACGTCGCCATCGTGTTGTAGTCGCCGTAGGCCTGGTACGCCTCCAGCATCGTGAACTCGGGGTTATGGGTGGCGTCCACGCCCTCGTTGCGGAAATTCCGGTTGATCTCGAAGACCTTCTCGATTCCGCCGACCAGAAGCCGCTTGAGGAAGAGCTCTGGTGCGATCCGCAGATAGAGATCGAGGTGGTAAGTATTGATGTGCGTGACGAATGGCCGCGCGGACGCCCCGCCGTGCAGCGTCTGCAACATCGGGGTCTCCACCTCGATGAAACCACGGCGATGGCACGAGTCCCGCAGTGAGCTGACCAGTTCGCTGCGCAATATCAGGGTTTGCCGGGCTTCTGGATTCACGATCAGATCGAGGTAGCGCTGCCGCACCCGAGTCTCCGGATCGGTAAGTCCCTTGTGCTTCTCCGGAAGCGGGCGCAGGCACTTTGCGGTGATCTGCCAGTGATCGGCGAGAATTGACAGCTCGCCCCGCCGAGATGTGATGACCTCACCCTCGACTCCGACGAGGTCACCGAGGTCCACTTCGGTCTTCCACCGGTTCAGTGCATCTTCGCCGAGCACGGCCAGCGACAGCATGATCTGGATATCGTTCGCACCGTCGCGAATCGTGGCGAAGGAGAGCTTCCCCCCGACCCGGTTGAGCATGACCCGGCCAGTGACGCCCACCCGGTCACCGGTGCGCGCATCCGGACCGAGCTCACCGTACTTCTGCCGTATCTCGGCCACAGTGTGGGTACGCGGGAATCCGACCGGGTACGGCTCGACCCCGGAAGCCAGCAGCCGGTCGCGCTTCTCCCGCCGCACCTTTACCTGTTCCGGCAGGTCGTCGGGCGCGGGTGTGGAGGGCTGCGGCTGATCAGTCACACGCCAAGGCTAGCCGCCGCCGCAGGTCGCAATCGCCCGGATTACCGGCGGGCGCGAGCGTGCCCCTCTTGCCAGCCGCCCGCGCGGCGGTGTCACATGGTCCGCGGAGGTGATCGTCATGGGAACCGTCCAGGTCGTCGACCGAGGCAGCCTCGAGATCGTGGTGTACCTCGCGGGCGACATCGACGAGTCGATGCGCACCGAACTCGAGGCGGCGATCGAGGAGGTCAGCCTCCACGAGCCGCCGCGGGTGGTCGTGGACACTCATGCGGCGACCAGCCTCGGACCGGCCGGGATCGGCTTCCTCAATGCGCTGCGCGCCCGCGGTCAGGTCGATGGCTACTTCGTCGATCTTGCGGCGATCTCCCCAGCGGTGCGACCGGCTCTCGAGCAAGCCGGATGGATCCACCCGGCGATGTCCTGACCCGCTAGCCAGCCCCGGAGCGAGTCGGCGGCACCGAGCTCACCGGCGGAGCGGACACTCCGATGTTCCGCTCGTAGACCAAGCGCAGCCCAATCAGGGTCAGCCAGGGCTCGTGCACGTCGATGCCGGTGGCCTCGTCCAAGACCATGGTCGCCAGGCCACCGGTAGCCACCACCGTGACCTCGTCCGGATCCTCGGACAGCTCCGCCGACATCCGCTCCACCAGCCCGTCGACCTGGCCCGCGAAGCCGTACAGGATGCCCGACTGCAGCGACTCGACCGTGTTCTTGCCGATCACGGCGCGCGGCCGGGCGATCTCGACCTTGCGGAGCTGGGCACCGCGGGCGCCGAGCGCGTCCACCGAGATCTCGATGCCGGGTGCGATCGCGCACCCGAGCAGCTCACCACGGGCGCTGATCGCATCGAACGTGGTCGCGGTCCCGAAGTCGACCACAACACACGGTCCGCCGTAGAGCTCAACCGCGGCCACCGCGTTCACCACCCGGTCGGTGCCGACCTCCTTCGGGTTGTCCGTGAGCACCGGCACTCCGGTCTTCACCCCCGGCTCGACGATCACTGCCGGCACATCCCCGTAGTAACGCCGGCACATCTCTCGCATCTCGTGCAGGACGGACGGGACCGTTGAACACAGCGCGATGCCGCTGACGTCCGCGCCGCCGGTGATCGGGTACTGGGAAAGCAGCCCGTGGAGAACCACCGCCAGCTCGTCGGCGGTCCGGCGCGCGTCGGTGGACACCCGCCAGTGCTCGACTATGTCGTCGCCGTCGAACAGCCCGAGCACGGTATGGGTGTTGCCCACGTCAATGGTCAGCAGCATGGCGGCGAGTTACCCCTTTTCCCGCAGGTCGCAGGCAATATCGAGGATAGGCGCGCTATGGGTCAGTGCGCCCACCGCAAGGTAGTCGACCCCGGTCTCGGCCACCGCCCTGGCATTGGCCAGCGTCAATCCGCCGCTGGCCTCCAGCCTGGCCCGACCGTCGACCTCTTTCACTACGTCGCGCATCTCGTCCACGGGCATGTTGTCGAGCAGAACCAGCTCCGCACCGGCCTCGACCGCGGCCAGTGCGGCGTCGGCCGAGTCGGCCTCGACCTCGACGGGCAGGTCCGGCCGTGCCGCCCGGACCGCGCGATAGGCTTCGGCGATCCCACCGGCCGCGATGACGTGGTTGTCCTTGACCAGCGCGGCATCGGATAGCGACATCCGGTGGTTCTGCCCCCCGCCGCAGCGCACCGCGTACTTAGCTAGCGCGCGCATCCCGGGCAGCGTCTTGCGGGTGTCCCGGATCACCGCACCGGTGCCGGCCACCGCGTCCACCCAGCGCATAGTCGTGGTCGCGATACCGGACAGGTAGCAGAGCAGGTTGAGCGCGGTGCGCTCGGCCAGCAACAGGCTGCGCACCCGGCCGGTGACCGTAAGCAGCGCGTCGCCGCGCCGGACCCGGTCGCCATCGGCCGCCTTGCGGTCGATCTGTGCCTGGAACCCGGCTACGTACTGGACGACCGCCTCCGCCACGACCAGTCCGGCCACCACGCCGTCGGCGCGGGCCACGAAATCGGCTGTCGCGGTCTGCTCGGCGCCGATGGTGGCCGCACTCGTCGCGTCGGTGCCGCCGGCCAGGTCCTCGTCGATCGCGGCCTCGACCAGGGACCAAACCGCGCCCGGATCGAGGCCGGCCGCGCTCAGTTCGGCGTCCAGCCCGGCCTGCAGATCGTCGCGCTGGGCGAACCCTTTCGGTTGGTACTGCATCGTGATGGTCCCCTCCCGCAGCGTCAGGTCCAGGTGACCAAGCCAGTGCGGGTCGTCCCGGTCGGGGAAGTCCTCGCGCCAGTGCGAGCCGCGGGTCTCCTCCCGGAACCGGGCCGCACTCGCCAGTGCGGTTGCCACAGTGAGCAGGTTCGCGGCTTCCCACGTCTCCGTGCAGGAGTCGGTGGTGAGGTTCTGACGCAGCTCGGTGAGGCTACGCAGCGTGTCACCCAGCGAAGCGCGGCTGCGCAGCACCCCGGCCCCGGCCGTCATGGCACGCTGCAGCCGGCTACGGATCTTTGCCTCGAACAGTCCTGCGGTCGTCGTCTCGGCTCCCCTGGCGCCGGCCACGACAGCCCCGGCGGCTGCCGTCCTGCGGGCGCGCCGGAGATCCGCCGCGATCCGTTCGGCGAACACGAGTCCTTCGAGCAGCGAGTTGGACGCCAGCCGGTTCGCCCCGTGTACACCGGTGCAGGCGACCTCTCCGCAGGCGTACAGACCGGGCACCGAGGTCCGGCCGTCTAGGTCGGTGCGTACGCCGCCACTGGCGTAATGGCTGGCCGGCGCGACCGGAATCAGCTCGGTCACCGGGTCGATGCCGTGCTCGCGGCAGCTGGCCAGGATGGTCGGAAAGCGGACCCGCCACATTTCCTCACCGAACTCGCGGGCGTCGAGGAACACGCACTCGGCCCCGGTCTCCCGCATCCGCCGGGTGATGGCCTTGGCCACCACATCGCGGGGCGCAAGGTCGGCCAACGGATGGACGCCGGACATGAACCGAGTGCCCTCGGTGTCGACCAGGACCGCGCCCTCGCCCCTGACCGCTTCGGACACCAGCGGCTGCTGGCCGCGCGCGTTCGCGCCGAGCCACAGCACGGTCGGGTGGAACTGGACGAACTCCAGGTCCCGCACCACCGCGCCGGCCCGCAGCGCGAGCGCGACCCCATCCCCGGTCGAGACCAGCGGGTTGGTCGTGGCCGAGTAGATCTGGCCCATCCCGCCGGTCGCGAGCACGACCGCGCCGGCCTCGATGGCACCGACGCCGTCGCGCTGGCCCTCGCCCATCACGTGCAGCGTGACGCCCACCGCTCGGCCGCCACCGTCCTTGATCAAGTCCAGCGCGAGCGCGTGCTCGATGACCTCGATCCGATCCGCGGATCGGACCGCGGCGACCAGCGCGCGCTGTACCTCGGCCCCGGTCGCGTCCCCGCCCGCGTGCACGACCCGGCGCTGGTGGTGCCCGCCTTCGCGGGTCAGCGCGAGCGAGCCGTCTGCGGCCAGGTCGAACCGTGCGCCGATCTCGATGAGCCGGCGCACCGCGGCCGGTCCTTCGGTGGTCAGCAGGTCGACGGCGGCCTCGTCGCACAGCCCTACCCCGGCGGTCAGCGTGTCGGCACGGTGCTGCGCCGGTGAGTCGGCCGGGTCGAGCGCGACCGCGATCCCGCCCTGAGCCCACCGAGTCGAGCCGGCCGAGAGCACGTCCTTCGTCACGACGAGCACCGTGCCTTCGACGGCTGCGCGCAGCGCGGTGGTGAGCCCGGCCACGCCGGACCCGATCACCACGACGTCGGCCCGCGCGGTCCACCCTGGCGCCGGGGCGAGCAGCCGGGACGGCAGTGGGTACGGTCGAACGGTGCCGTTCACTACTTCGTGCCGATCTTGATCCGGACGTTGTCGATCAGCCTCGTGGAGCCGACCTTGGCGGCGATCGCGAGGATCGCCTCACCGCTGTAGTCGGCGGCCACCGGGCTCAGGTCGACCGGGTCGAACAGGGCCAGGTAGTCAAGGACCAGCGGCGGCTGGGCGGTCGCCGCGGTGGTGAGCACGGCAGAGGCCGCGGCCAGCACGGCACTGGGCTCGGTCTGGTTGCTCCCGGCCTGCAGCGCTTGGTACAGAGCGAGCGCGGTCTGGCGCTCCGGCGCCGACAGGTAACGGTTGCGACTGGACAGCGCGAGCCCATCCGGCTCCCGAACCGTCGCAAGCTCTTCAA
>DATFRM010000251.1:0-3078 GCA_035263265.1 Actinomycetes bacterium | reverse complement strand
CGTGGCGCGGGTCGCGCATCCGGTTCTTGCCTACGGAATGCGCATCGAGCATGAGGGTCGGGTCTTTGCGTACTCCGGAGACACCGGGCCGTGCGCGGCGCTGGATCGGGTGGCAAAGGGCGCCGACCTCTTCCTCTGTGAGGCCGCGTTCCACGTCGGCCGGGACAGCGATCGCGACCTGCACCTCAACGGGCATGAGGCGGCTGAGGCGGCCAGTCGGGCGGGCGCGCGCAGCCTCCTGCTCACCCACGTGCCACCGTGGAACGATCCCGAGCGGACTCTTGCCGAAGCGACCCCTGCCTTTCGCGGCCCGATCCAGCTCGCCCGGCCCGGTCTAGTGGTGGAGATCGACTAGGACGTAGCGGCGCCGGTGGCCTGCGCGGCCGTCGGGTCGTGTCACGGGTCGCCGTCGGTAGACCGCTACGCTCAGGCCACGTGACACGCATTGACGGCCGCACCGCCAAACAGCTACGTCCGGTCACGTTTCACCGCGGCTGGGCCGAGCACGCCGAAGGATCGGTGCTGATCTCGTTCGGCAAGACCCGTGTCCTGTGTACGGCGAGCGTGCTCGACGGCGTACCGCGCTGGCGTAAGGGCTCCGGCCTGGGTTGGGTGACCGCTGAATACGCGATGCTGCCGCGCGCCACGAACACCCGCAGCGAGCGCGAATCGGTCAAGGGCCGGCTCGGCGGTCGCACGCAGGAGATCTCCCGGCTGATCGGGCGAAGCCTTCGGCCCGCGATCGACCTGCGCGAGCTCGGCGAGCGGACGATCGCGATCGACTGCGACGTACTGCAGGCCGACGGCGGCACCCGGACCGCGGCCATCACCGGGGCGTACGTGGCGCTCGCCGACGCGGTCATCTGGATGCGCGGCCAGGGCTGGCTCGGGCGCTCCGCACGCCCGCTGGTCAACTCGGTGGCCGCGGTGTCGGTTGGCGTCGTGGACGGGGAACCCACCCTGGACCTGTGTTACGCCGAGGACGTCAGCGCCCAGACCGACATGAACGTCGTGTGCACCGGCGACGGACGGTTCGTCGAGGTACAGGGCACCGCGGAGGGTGAACCGTTCGACCGGGCGACGCTCGATGCGCTCGTCGAGCTGGCTGCCGCAGGCTGCGCCGAGCTCACCCGGCTCCAGGAGGCGGCGCTTGGCGGGCCGGCGGCAGATTCCGGCACGGGCTCGCCCGCGGAATCGGGCACCGGATCGCCGGTCAGGGCCGGCTCCGGGTCGGGAGTCGAGTCCGGTGGGCGTCCTCCGGTGGGAGCCGGGTCAGGGAGCGAGGCCGACTCCGGATCGGAAATCGAGTCCGGTGGACGTCCGGGGCTGGGAGCCGGGTCAGGGGCCGACGCCGGCTCGGGTGGGATCGGGGCTGGGGCCGGCTCCGCCGCGGCACCGGGTTCGGCGCCGGTTGATGGCTGACGCCGATGGTCCAGGACGTGAGCACGGACGCGCTGGATGCGTGGCCGCAGGTCGTTCTCGCCACGAGAAACCGCCACAAGATCGTGGAACTGTCTCGAATCTTTGACGACGCCGGTATCCGGGTGCGGCTCCTCGACCTCGACGCGTTCCCGTACGCGCCGGACGTGGTCGAGGACGGTCTCACCTTCGCCGACAACGCGCTGAAGAAGGCGCGGGCGATTGCCGAGCACACCGGTCTTCCAGCGATCGCGGACGATTCGGGCCTGTGCGTGGACGCCCTCAACGGGATGCCGGGCGTGTTCTCCGCACGCTGGGCCGGCCAGCAGCACGACGACCGCGCCAACCTGCGATTGCTGCTCGACCAGATCGCCGATGTTCCAGACCGGCAACGCGGCGCGCAGTTCGTCTGCGCGGCGGCAGTGGTCGTCCCCGGCGGTTCCGAGTCGGTCGTAGAAGGAAAGGTCGTCGGTCACGTGATCAGAGAGCCGCGCGGCCGGGGTGGATTCGGTTACGACCCGATCTTCGTGCCGGACGGCGACACCCGGACCACGGCCGAACTCGATCCGGCCGACAAGGACCGGATCAGTCACCGCGGCCGCGCGGTCCGGGCGCTGGCGCCGATCGTGGCGAAGCTGCTCGGCTGAGTCTCGCGGGTGCTCAGCTGAGCGGCGTCCAGGGGAGTTGGGAGCCGTGCTGTGAGATTAGTGGGGCCGACGAGGCGAGATGGTCCACTACTTGCCGCCGATCGTGGTCAGCTGCGGGGTTGACCTTTGCCAGAGCAATTCCAGCCGAACCGGCTGTCAACCGAGCGAAGTGCGAGAGGGGGGACTTGAACCCCCACGCCCGAAGGCACCGGATCCTAAGTCCGACGCGTCTGCCAATTCCGCCACTCTCGCCAGGGCGTAACCATCGTAGATGCCGCGCCCGGTCCGCCGCTGCTAGAGATCAGCCGATGCTCGACTAGAGCAGGATTACAAGCCGAGATCGCGACGCAGTTTTGCCACGTGACCGGTCGCCTTGACGTTGTACTGCGCCTTTTCGATCCGGCCGTCCGCATCGATCACGAATGTGGAGCGGATCACGCCGGTCACCTTCCGGCCGTAGAGCTGCTTCTCGCCATACGCGCCGTACGCGGTTAGCACCCGTCGGTCCGGGTCGGACAGCAGGGGAAACGTCAGGCCCTCCTTGTCCCGGAACTTCGCGAGCTTTGCGCGCGGATCGGGCGAGATGCCGATCACGGCAAGCCCGACCGCCGCGAGCGAGGAGAGGTTGTCCCGGAAATCGCACGCTTCCTTCGTGCAGCCGGGAGTCATCGCCGCGGGGTAGAAGTACACGATCACGCGCGAGCCGCGGTAGTCGGACAGCGACCGCTCGATCCCGTCGGCGTCGACCAGCGTGAACTCGGGCGCGACCGCGCCAGGCTCGAGCCGTACGGATGTGGCCATTTCGTGACTCCTCTGTTAGGCCGCGATCGCTATCGTGCGGCGACCAGTAAACCGCATTCGACCGGCAAGCTTCGGCGGGTCGAAGGCGACCGACCGGCGGCGGCGCGGCCGGGTGGCTGCGATCGGCCGAGGGCTGGCGCCGCCGATCCGGGAGGCGGATCATTTGGGCGTACGGGCGTCCCAGACAGGGTGAGCCACGTGACGGATGGGC
>DATFRM010000250.1:0-6548 GCA_035263265.1 Actinomycetes bacterium | reverse complement strand
GTCGGCGCGCGCGGTCACCCGCAGCCGGGAGACCCCGTCGGGCACCGACGGCGGCCGGAAACAACCGACCCAGATCCCATGCTCGGCACAGCACGCGGCGGCGGCCAGGGCCCGGTCCGGCGCACCGATCAGGATCGAGGTCACCGCGGCGGCCGGGTCGGTAGCGACCAGGCCGGCGTCCGTGGCCAGCCCGGCCAACCCAATCGCGCGAGACCGAACCAGCTGAGCCAGTTCCGGCCGGGCGGCGAGTATCGCGAGCGCGGCGCGAGCCGCTCCGGCGGCGCCGGGAGCGAGCCCGGTGTCGAAGATGAACGAGCGGCCGGCATCCACGATGTGCTCGACTACGTCCCGGCTGGCCAGCACCGCGCCACCCTGGCTGCCCAGCGCTTTGGACAACGTCGCGGTCACCACGATGTCGGGCGATCCGGCCAGGCCCACCGCATTCAGCGCACCCCGGCCGCCAGCTCCGAGGACACCGAACGCGTGCGCCTCGTCCACGATCAGTCCCGCCCGGTGCCGGCGTGCGGTCTCGACCAGCTCGGCCAGCGGGGCCAGGTCGCCGTCGACCGAAAACACTGCGTCGGTGACCACAACCGCGCGCTCCTCACCCCGATCGGCCAGCGCGGCCCCCACCGCGGCCACATCCCGGTGTGGCACGACGACCACCCGGGCCCGGCTGAGCCGGACGCCGTCGACGATGGACGCGTGGTTGAGCGCGTCCGAGACCACCAGGTCGCCCGGCCCGGCCAACGCGCCGAGCGCCCCGACGTTGGCCAGGTAACCGGAGGAGAACACGAGCGCCGCCTCGGTCCCGAAGAACCCGGCCAGCTCCGCCTCGAGCTGCGTGTGCAGCGCGGTCGATCCGGTCACCAGTCGGGATCCGGTCGAGCCGGCGCCCCATTGCGTGGTCGCCGCCGCGGCGGCAGCCGTCACCGCCGGATGCCGGGCGAGCCCGAGGTAGTCGTTGCCGGCCAGCTCGAGCAGTTCGCCGGCACCGGCCGAGCGCGGTCGCAATCGTCGGCGCAGGCTCGCGGCCTCACGTTTAATGGCGCGCTCGCGTACCCAGGCGAACGGACCAAAGCTGGCAGCAGGTGGGGGAAGGCGCGGAGTCAGCGGGTTCTCGGGCGGTACCACGGCCCCACCGTACGCAGGCCCTGTTGGATAGCGCCGAGCAGTTCGACCCGGATTTCGATCGGACTGCGGTAGTGATCGGTGTCCTTCGCCCCCGGGCGACCGCGCACCCCCAGAAGCAGCTGGGCATGCAGCGCCCGGACGTACCGGAGCGTGTTGTCGGCGGCCGGCGGGACCGGGCCGGACGGAACCTCCCACGACTCGGCCAGTCGCTCGATCCACGGTCCAAGCAGGCCCATGTCGACGGTGTTGCGGTGCAGCAGCGTCATCGTCGCGTAGGCCAGCCGCTCGTCCTCGCCCTGGGTCAGCGCGTACCGGGTCGGCGCCACCAGGCGATCCGCGATCGCGTCGAGCAGCACCATCATGCTGCCCTCGTCCACGTGCCTGGACTGCGCCAGCGCGGCGACGAAGTCGGCGCCGTGAGCGACCGCGTGTGCCCAACCGCGCCCCTCGACCCAGCCCCGAAGGTCGCACTCCTTGACGTACCAGGCCAGACCCTCGTCGCCCCAGCGCATCACGGTGGTCGGGTGCAGCAGCCGGACGATGTTGTCCCGGTCCAGAGCGGCGGCAATGATCAAGATCGAGAACGACCGGCGGAACACGGTATCGGTGTCAAACTCGCCGAGCCCGACGGTCAGTCCCTCGCACATTCCGTCGCCGAGACCGGTGAGCAGGTCGTCGTAGACGCCGTCCTCGATCCAGCGTGACAGCACCCGATAGCCGAGACCGTCGCGCCGATAGGGGTCCGGATCGCCGAGCAGCTCTACCAGTTCCACGCTCAACTCGTCCAAGGACCGGTCCAGCGGTGGTGTGAAGCCGGACGCGATGATCTGCTCCCAATAACGGGCATCGGTCATGGTACGAGCCACTGGCTTCAGTACTCTCTCATCCGTCTGCGGGGCGTCGTCCTCGTCCCGCGATGATTCCAGGTTCGATGGCGGTAGTCATGGCAAACCGCCGCTAGCTTGGGCGCATCCACCGCCAACGGCAAGTCCCACTTCCAAGTCCGCTGGTAGCGGACGTGTAACGCAGGACGCCCCCGGTGCCGTTCATCGGCTGGGGGCGTCGGAAGCGTTGGAATAGGTCAGGCGGTGCGCGCGCGAGTTCGGGCGTTGCGACGCTTGAGCGCCCGCCGCTCGTCCTCGCTCATGCCACCCCAGACTCCCGCGTCCTGACCGGTCTCGAGGGCCCACGCCAGGCACGGCTCGATCACGGGGCAACGGCGACAGACCGCCTTGGCCTCCTCGATCTGCAGCAGCGCCGGCCCGGTGTTCCCGATCGGGAAGAACAGCTCCGGGTCCTCGTCGCGGCACGCAGCACGGTGACGCCAGTCCATGCGGTCCCACTCCTCCGACTTGATGGCGGGGCGATCCCCGCGGGCCGCGAATTTCGCGGCTTCGATTGTGAACGCTTTCACTAGCCGATTTGATCCCGTACCCACGCTGTACTCGTGGTGCGGGGATTCAGGTGGCGGATTCGATCTCGGATCTTCCCCTGTGACAGCAACCGTCCGAACGCCAAGGACGAGCGTTTCAAACGCTAGCCCGCTGACACAAGACCTGTGACGCGGTTTTCGTATTTCAACCTCGCCTGTTCGCCACCCCTAGGACCCCAGGTCGGACATGCCGCTCTCCTTTCGAAAGCACGCGACCAGGTAGGAACCGGCCCAGATCGGCTCGTTCGACTGGGGTACCCTCTCCGACGGTGTCCAAGCACAACGCCTCGATTCGCCGGCCGATCCCGTTGACGATCGCCGCGGTGATCGTCGGGTTGCAGGGAACCGCGGTGCTGGCCGCTGGTTTTTACCTGATCGAGGGGGGCTTGTTCGGCTCGCCGGACAGTGTCTCGATCGCAATCACGACCGGGTTGCTCGCCATGGCCGGCGGCCTGGCGCTACTCGGCGTGGCATATGGCTTGATGAAGATCCGAGTGTGGAGCCGGTCGCCGGCGATTCTGTGGCAGCTGCTGACCATCGGAGTGGGGTGGTATCAGCTTCAAGCCGGTCTCGGTGCGCTCGGTATCCCGCTGATCGTGATCTCCGCCACCACTGTGGTGCTGCTACTGACCCCGGCGGCGACCAACGCGCTGGAGCGGCGCACATCCGGCAGCGTGACGGACATGCCGGGCGCCGACCGCGGCTGACCCGACTGACTACTCCTGCATCAGATCCTGGCGGAGCTGGGCGAGTGTGCGGGCAAGCAGCCGGGACACGTGCATCTGTGAGATACCGATCTCTTCGGCGATCTGCGACTGAGTCATGTTCCCGAAGAACCGCAGCAGCAGGATCTTCTTCTCCCGGGGCGGCAGCTTGGCCAGCAACGGCTTGAGCGACTCGCGATACTCGACTCCCTCGAGCTCCTCGTCCTCGGCGCCGAGCGAGTCGGCAACCAGCGGCGAGTCCTGCTCACCCTGCTCCGGGACGTCCAGGGACAGCGTGCTGTAGGCGTTTGCCGACTCCAGGCCCTCCAGTACGTCGTCCTCGGACAGCCGCAGGTGCGCTGCCAGTTCGGCCACCGTCGGCGCTCGGCCGTGCTGCTGGGATAGCTCGGCGGTCGCGCTGGTCAGCGCCAGCCGCAGCTCCTGCAGCCGGCGTGGCACCCGCACCGCCCAGCCCTTGTCCCGGAAGTGCCGCTTGATCTCGCCCACGATGGTCGGGGTGGCGTAGGTGGAGAACTCCACCCCGCGATTCGGGTCGAACCGGTCGACCGACTTGATCAGACCGATCGTGGCGACCTGGATGAGGTCGTCGAGCGGCTCACCGCGGTTGCGGAACCGGCGCGCCAGATGCTCGACCAGCGGGAGGTGAACCTCGACCAGCTTCTCGCGCAGCGCGGTGCGTTCCGGCGCGCCGGCCGGAAGCTCGAGCATGTCTACGAAAAGTTCTCGTGCCGCGGCTCGGTCCTGCCCGGACTCGGAGCCGGAAGGAGCGGACGGACTCACAGAAGCCCCGCGCCGCCACGCTTCTTGGTCATCGTGATGCTGACCCGGTCGTTCTCATCCGCGATGGCGTCGACCTCGCCGGCGAGGGCGTTGAGTACGGTCCAGGCAAATGTGTCCCGTGAGGGCAGCCGACCGTCGGTGGTCGGTACGGAAACCGAGACCACCAGCGCGTTCTCGGTCAGTGTGAACAAGCACGTGAGATCCCCGCCCTCGACCGCGTCCGGCAGCAGCATGGCGCAGGCCTCGTCCACTGCTATCCGCAGATCCTCGATCTCGTCCAGGGTGAAATCGAGCCGCGCCGCCAAACCGGCGGTCGCAGTGCGCAGCACGGAGAGGTATGCGCCATCCGCCGGCAGCCGTAGCTGGACGAAATCGCCGTCAGGCCCCATGGCCACCGGTACCTCCCGTATCTCGCGGTCTTCTCGCAACTTACCGCCTCGGCGCGGTTCGCGGGCAGGGTACGGCCCGGCCGTGCCGCCAGGTCGTTATGAATCCTGGTCAGATCAGGGACAAGCCTCGGAGATCGCCTCGGTCAGGTCAGCGATCTTCGCCTCGCGATCGAGGACGAGAACACGGGGCTCTTCCTTGCCCTGCACGATGGCGTGGGCGCGGATAAGCGCTTGGGCCAGCGCCAGAGCCTCGTGCTCCGTCAGGGGGAGGAAATCGTCGATCCCGTCGCCCCAGAGCGTGATCCGCCGCCCGTGCGGGTCCGGTCCGGCGCTCAGAATGTCCGCCAGGAAGTCGAGGTCGACGTCTATCCGACCGCTGCGTGTGTTGACGACACCGACGCGAGTCACGAGGCCTCGCCTCCTTTCGTCCCGTGGGGCGGCTGGCTCGTCGCCCCTTATGGGATTCGGAGCTGCGGCGTAGGCGGTTGGCTCGACGTCACCTCGCGGGCAACTCCGTGGCCCGCTCCTGTCGTGAGGCGCGGTAGGCAGCGCCAGATACCACCGTCGCGTTGTCGGCGTTACACAGCCTCTGGGCGACCCGCGGCGAGTTCGCCCAACGCCGTGCCGTCGATCCGGTAAGGCACCCACTCGTCCATCGCGACCGCGCCGATCCCGTGGTAGAACTCGCGCGCCGGATTCCAGTGCAGGACCCACCACTCGAGCCGGGGGTAGCCGCGCTCCACGCAGATCGCGGCGAGCTCGGATAGTAGCGCCCGGCCGTAGCCGAACCCGCGCAGCTCGGGCCGGACATAGAGATCCTCGAGATATATGCCGTGCCGGCCCAGCCAGGTCGAGAAGTTCAGGAACCAGAGCGCGAATCCGGCTACCGAACCGTCGGAGTGCTCGGCGATGTGCGCGTGCACTCGCGGATCCGCGCTGAACAGCGCATCCCGCAGCAGGTCCTCGGTTGCGTGTACCTCGTGCCCGGCGCGCTCGTACTCCGCCAATTCGCGGATCAGGCGCAGGATGCTGGGTACGTCGTCGGGTCGGGCCGCTCGGATCACGAGGCGCGAGGCTACCCCAGGCGCTCTTGGCTGCCTGATCGATCGGTGGGCGATTTCTGGCGATTCCGCAGCGTGTCTTCGCGTGTCGCGCCCCAATGATCGATCGCCGCGCCCTGGATAACGAAGTCAGGGCGCGGCGAGGTGTGGCGGGTCTATCCCTGCTTCGTCTCCCAGAAGATCTTCGAGATCTCCTCGATCTTGCCGAGCAACTGCTCCGCGACTGCCGGGTCCATGCTGCTCTTCGTGCCGCCGGCGCCGGCCAGCTTGGTGGCCTCGTTGAACAGCTGGTGCAGCTGCGGGTGCGACTCGAAATGCGGTGGCTTGAAGTAGTCGGTCCAGAGCACCCACAGGTGGTGCTTGACCAGCTCGGACCGCTGTTCCTTGATCAGGATCGCCCGCGACCGGAACACCTCGTCGTCGCTGGCCTGGTATTTCTCGCAGATCGCCTTGACCGACTCGGCCTCGATCCTGGCCTGGGCGGGGTCGTACACCCCGCAGGGCAGGTCGCAGTGCGCGTGCACGGTGACAGGCGAAAACAGGCGGGAGAACATGCGCGCGGACCCCTTCTCGGATCTAGGCAGTTAGCTGCGTTGGACACTACCCCCAGCGTGATGACGCATGCGGTCCGGGAGGTGCAATGCCCGAGCGTGGCCTCGGCACTGCGGTCGTGCGGGGCCGGTCGATGGCGCCCACCCTCGCCGACGGTGACGTGCTGCTGATCTCGTACGGTCGGCGGCCGCGGCCGGGGGACCTGGTGGTGGTGCGGTTGCCCGACGGCCGGCCGCTGTCGGTCAAGCGCGCTACCCAACGGACCGATCAGGGTTGGTGGGTGGAGCGCGACAACCCGGACGAAGGCGTGGATTCATGGTCGGTGGGCGCCATCCCGGATCGCGATGTGATCGCGGTCGTGCGGCTCCGGCTGTGGCCGCCGCGCCGGCTCAGGCCGCGGTAGCTGCCTTGGCGGGATGGCCGATCAGGCGCCGGCGACCTGCTCGCGGCGGCGCTGGCGGTAGGCCGCTACGTT
>DATFRM010000249.1:0-3939 GCA_035263265.1 Actinomycetes bacterium | reverse complement strand
GAGGTCGGTGGCGACGTGGACCACCGGCCGGGCCGCGATCATGTAGTCCCGCGCCGCGCGGAGCTTCATTCGCAACCCGGGCGCCAGACCCGAGGCCGGGTCGTCGATCGCGGCCAGCAGCCCCGGCACCGAGTCGTACCCGTCGATCAGGGATGCCGCGGTCTTCTCGCCGATCCCGGCGACGCCGACCAGCCCATCGCTCGGATCACCACGGAGCAGCGCGAAATCGGCGTACCCGGCCGCCGGGACCCCGTACTTGCGCCGGACCACCGCGTCGTCCACGACCTCGAGCCTGCGCACGCCGCGGCCGATGTACAGCACCCGGACCGACCGCGCGTCGTCCACGACCTGGAACAGGTCGCGGTCGCCGCTGACCACGTCCACCGGCATCGTGGCGTGCGCGGCCAGCGAGCCGATCACGTCGTCGGCCTCGTAGCCGGCCACCCCGATCCGCGTAATGCCGACCGCGTCGAGCACTGCCTCGATCACCGGGATCTGGGTCTCCAGCGCCGGCGGCACGATCTCGATCTTGTTGCTCCCGGGGGCCAGCCGCTGCGCCTTGTAGGCGGGGACCGCGCTCACTCGCCAAGCCGGGCGCCAGTCCGCGTCCAGGCACGCGATCAGGTGGGTAGGACGGTGCGCGCCGCCGACCAGAAACGCGATCATGTCAAGGAACCCGCGCACCGCATTGACCGGGGTACCGTCCGGCGCGGTGATCGAATCCGGCACGCCGAAGAACGCGCGAAAGTACATCGAGGCGGAGTCAAGCAGCATCATCCGTCGGCTCACGGGCGTCATTGTGCCGCGCGCTAACCTGTGGGCCGTGACCACCTCCACCTCTCCGGACCGGCTGCAGCGTGCCCAGCGGGCCACGGCTGTGGCCGGGCTCGACGCCCTACTCATCACGCCGGGTGCCGACCTGCGCTACCTGACCGGCTACGACGCGACTGCGCTCGAGCGGCTGACCTGTCTGGTGCTACCGGCGAACGGCGATCCGGTGCTGGTGGTGCCGACCCTGGAACGGCCGGCCGCGGAAGCGTCCGGTGCCGGCAAGCTCGGCCTGGAGATCACCGCGTGGGAGGAGACCGACGACCCGTACGCGCTGGTGGCATCGATGGTCCCGGACGCGCGCACGGTGGCGGTGGACAACCACATGTGGGCGGAGAAGGTGATAGCGCTGCGGGCCGCGTTGCCCGGCGCCGAGCAGCGCCTGGCCGGTGCGGTGCTGCGCGAGCTGCGAATCCGCAAGACCGCCGAAGAGGTCGAGGAGTTGCGCCGAGCCGCGGCCGCGATCGACGAGGTGCACGCGCAGGTGTCTGAGTGGCTGCGGCCGGGCCGGACCGAGCGCGAGGTCGGCAAGGACATCGCCGACGCGATCGTCGCGGCCGGACACCTGCGCGCCGACTTCGTCATCGTCGGGTCCGGACCGAACGGTGCCAGCCCGCATCACGAGATCTCCGATCGGGTCATCCAGGCCGGTGATCCGGTCGTGGTCGACATCGGCGGCCCGATGCCATCCGGCTACTGCTCGGACTCCACCCGCACCTACGTGGTCGGCGAGCCGCCGGCGGACTTCCTGGCCTACTACGACGCGCTGCTGACAGCCCAGATCTCCGCCTGCGAGGCGGTACGGCCGGGCGTGAGTTGCGAGTCGATCGACGCGGTCGCCAGGGATCTGCTGACCGAGGCCGGCTACGGGGAGCACTTCATCCACCGCACCGGCCACGGCATCGGCCTCGAGGTGCACGAGGACCCGTACCTGGTGGCCGGCAACACCCGCCGGCTCGAGCCGGGTATGGCGTTCTCGATCGAGCCCGGGGTTTACCTGCCCGGCCGGCACGGGGCCCGGATCGAGGACATCGTGGTCTGTACCGAGACCGGCGGCGAGCGCCTCAACCTGCGTCCACGCGAGCTCGTGGTGATCGGATGACCCCGGTCGAGCGACAGATGCCGACCGCGGACGGCGCCGCTGCGATCGAGCTGACCAGGGAACTTGTCGACAAAGAGCTAGTACCGAAGGTCACCGAGCACGAGGAGCGCGGGCGGTTCCCGCGCGAGGTGTTCCGCACCCTCGGCCGGGCCGGACTGCTCGGCCTGCCGTACCCCGAGGAGTACGGCGGCGGCGCCCAGCCGTACGAGGTCTACACCCAGGTCGTCGAGGAGCTGGCGCGCGGCTGGCTCGCCGTCGGCCTCGGGGTCAGTGTGCACACCCTGTCCTGCTATCCGTTGGCCGCGTTCGGCACCGAGGAGCAGAAGCGCTCGTGGCTGTCCGATCTGGTCGGCGGCGAGCTGCTCGGCGCCTACTGCCTGTCCGAACCGCAGTCCGGGTCGGACGCGGCGGCGCTGACCACTCGTGCGGTACCCGACGGCTCCGACTACCGGGTCAACGGCACCAAGGCCTGGATCAGCCACGCCGGCCAGGCCGACTTCTACAGCATGTTCGTGCGCACCTCCGACGACGGTTCGCGCGGGATCAGCTGCCTGCTGACCCCGGCCGATACGCCGGGGATCACCGTCGCCCCGGCCGAGCGGAAGATGGGGCTGAAGTCCTCGACCACCGCGCAGATCGTGCTGGAGGACGCGCGGATCCCGGTCGAGCGGCGGCTCGGCACAGAAGGCGAGGGGTTCGGGATCGCGCTCGGCGCGCTGGACGGCGGGCGGCTGGGCATCGCCGCTTGCGCGGTAGGGCTCGCCCAGGCCGCGCTTGATCTCGCGGTCGGGCACGCCAAGGAGCGGCGCCAGTTCGGTCGGACCATCATCGAGTTCCAGGGACTGCAGTTCATGCTTGCCGACATGGCCACCCAGGTGGCCGCCGGCCGCGCGCTGTACGTGGCCGCCGCCCGGCGGCGGGACGCCGGGCTGCCCAGCACCGCGCAGTCGGCCATGGCCAAGCTGTTCTGCACCGACATGGCGATGAAGGTGACCACGGACGCGGTGCAGGTGCTCGGCGGGTACGGCTACGTGAGCGACTTCCCGGCCGAGCGCTACCTGCGCGAGGCGAAGGTGCTGCAGATCGTCGAGGGCACGAACCAGGTGCAGCGGATCGTGATCGGTCGGCATCTGCAGCGCGGGCCCACCCGGTAGCCGGTCCAGGGACCCGGGATGCCCAGCCACGAGCCCGTCTCCGCTCTCGAGCCCGGGGACCTCGAGCGGTTGTACGTGCAACGCGTGAACGCCGGCGATGTCGACGGTCTGGTCGCGCTGTTCGAGCCGGACGCTGTGGTGGCCTTCGCACCGGGGCAGATGGCGACCGGCAGCCAGGCAATCCGCCAGTTGTTTACCGATCTGGTCGGATCTGGAGTACAGCTGACGTTCACGGGGCAGCAACGGACGCTACGCGTAGGCGACCTGGCGTTGACGTCGACCCGGCTACACAGCGGAGACGCGACGGCGGAGATCGCTCGCCGCCAACCCGACGGTACCTGGCGATGGGTGATCGATCAGTGGAGCGTCCTCTGCCGCAGGCCGGTGGATGGCGGACCTGGATCGGCGGGAAGCCAGCCGCCGGCGGACTAGGCTTTCGCGGTGACTCAGCCGCAAGCCGAAGTGGAGTACGGGAGCACGCGTGGTCGCGTCGTGCTTGCTGCGGCGGTGCTCGCCTCCGGAGTGGCGTTTCTCGACTCGACGGTGGTCAACGTCGCGTTGCCGGCCATCGGGCGTGACTTGGACGCCGGGCTGCCGGTGCTGCAGTGGATCGTCGACGGCTACCTGCTTACGCTCGGCTCGCTGGTACTGGTCGGCGGCGCGCTGGGCGACCTGCTCGGCAAACGCAGGGTTTTCGAAACCGGGCTGATCGCGTTCGGGGTGGCGTCGCTGGGGTGCGGTCTGGCTCCGACCGGGCCGCTGCTGGTGGCCGCCCGGCTGGTCCAGGGTGCGGCCGCGGCGCTGCTGGTCCCGAACTCGCTGGCGGTGCTGACCTCGACGTTCCGGCCCACGGAC
>DATFRM010000248.1:0-2797 GCA_035263265.1 Actinomycetes bacterium | reverse complement strand
CTGCAACGCGGCCGGCGGGCATGCCGGCGTACGCCTTGGCGGCTACTCGCTGGTGGCCGATCCGTGGGGCGACATCCTGGCCGAGGCTGGGACGGAGCCGGAGACGCTGACAGTGGAGATCGATCCGAGCCAGGTCGCCAGAACCCGCAAGAGCTTCCCGGTACTGGCCGATCGCCGACCGCCCGAGCTGTACCAGCCACCGGTCGGCGAGTCCTAGCCGGCTGCTCGAGCTACCACCGGCCGGCGAGTCCTAGCCGCCCGCCGCTCGGCCAGGTGCCGGCTTGTGGCCGATCCGCGCGCGTCGGCAGGATGGACGGATGTCCCAACCGCGACTGCGCGCTCCCGAACTGATCGGAAAGGGCGGCTGGCTGAACACCGGCGGCCGGTCGCTGTCCCTGTCCGAGCTCCGCGGCAAGATCGTGATTCTCGACTTCTGGACGTTCTGTTGCATCAACTGCCTGCACGTCCTGGACGAGCTGCGCGAGCTCGAAGAGAAGTACGCCGATGTGCTGGTCACGATCGGGGTGCACTCGCCGAAGTTCGCGCACGAGGCCGAGCACGCCGCGGTCGTCGCCGCGGTCGAGCGCTATGAGGTGCGGCACCCGGTGCTCGACGACCCGGAGCTGGCGACCTGGAGCCGCTACACGGTTCGTGCCTGGCCCACCCTGGTCGTGATCGATCCGGAGGGCTACATCGTGGCCCAGCTGTCCGGCGAAGGCCACGGTCACGGGCTCGACTCCCTGCTGAGCGAGCTGATCGCCATTCATGAGGCCAAGGGCACGCTGCGCCGCGGCGACGGCCCCTACGTCCCGCCGTCGCCACCGGCAACGGACCTGCGCTTCCCCGGCAAGATCATCCGCTGGCCGGCCGGCGACCGCGATGGCCGGGACGACCGGTACCTGGTGTCGGACTCCAAGCACCATTCGCTGGCCGTGCTCGACGCCGAAGGTGGCGTGGTGGCCAGGATCGGTACCGGCCAGCGCGGCCGCGCCGACGGTCCGGCTTCGGTCGCCCAGTTCAGCGAGCCGCAGGGGATGTGTGCGCTTCCGCCTGAGGTCGGTGCCGCGGTCGGCTACGACGTCGTGATCGCCGACACCGTGAACCATCTGCTGCGCGGGCTGGACACTGCCACCGGCGACGTGCGCACCGTGGCCGGGACCGGCATCCAGTGGCGTCCCGGCTCGCCAACCGAAGGGCCGGCCCTGGACGTTGCGCTGTCCTCACCATGGGACCTCGCTTGGTTCGGTGACCGGCTAGTGATCGCGATGGCGGGCATCCACCAACTGTGGTCGTTCGATCCCCGGACGAACCGGGTCGAGGTGGTGGCCGGCACCGGCAACGAAGGGCTCCGGGATGGACCGGCCGCCCTGGCCTGGCTCGCCCAACCGTCCGGCCTGGCGGTCTCAGCCGACGGTCGGACGCTGTGGATCGCGGACTCCGAGGTGTCGGCCCTGCGCCGGCTCCAGCAGGACGAGGTGCTGACTGCGGTTGGCGCCGGCCTCTTCGAGTTCGGGCATCGGGACGGCCCGGCCGGTCAGGCTCTGCTGCAGCACCCGCTTGGGGTGCGCGTGCTTCCCGACGGCTCGATCGCGATCCTGGACACGTACAACGGTGCGGTCCGCCGGTTCGACCCCGGTTCCGGTGAGGTGAGCACGCTGGCTGCCGGCCTGGCCGAACCCTCCGACGCAATTGTTGAGGGCGATCATCTGGTCGTGGTCGAGTCAGCTGCGCACCGGCTGACACGTGTGCCACTGGGCGCGGCCAGGACGAGCGTGGCCGCTTCGGCCTATCGAACGCAGCGGCCGCCGACCACGGTCGCGCCGGGCCGGTTCCGCCTGGAGGTCCCGTTCGTGCCATCGGCTGGGCAGAAGCTGGACGACCGGGACGGTCCGCCGAGCCGCCTCGTGGTCAGTGCCAGTCCGGCGGAGCTGCTGATCTCCGGCGCGGGCGCGGGCACCGAGCTCAGCCGCGACCTAGAGCTTGCCGCGGCCGTTCCCGAAGGCGTACTGCACGTGGCCGCGATGGCGGCCTCATGCGACGAGGGCACGGAGTTCGCCGCCTGCCACGTGCACCAGCAGGATTGGGGAGTACCGGTGACCGTGGTGGCCGGCGGCGTAACCGAGCTGGTGCTACCCCTGCGCGGGGCGGGCTGAACCGGAGGGCGGCCCCCGGATCCGTTGCGGCTAACTAGAACGCCGAGTCTGGCAGGGTCATGATCTCGTTGTCGACGGCTTCGACGACGGCCCGGACGGCGCTCAACTGCGGGAGCACAGTGCCGGCGAAGAACCGGGCCACGGCGACCTTCCCGATGTAGAAGTCGCGGTCGGCCTGGCTGCTGCGGGCGGGCGCGGTGGACCCGCTATCGAACGCGTCGAGCGCGGCCAGCGCCACCTCCGCCTGCCGCAGTAGCAGCCACCCGATCACCAGATCACCGAGCGCAAGCAGCAAGCGCACATTGTTCTGCCCGACCTTGTAGATGCTCGGCGGGTCCTGGCGGCTGGCCAGTGCGGCCCCGGCCATCGCCCCGACGATGCCCTGCACATCCTCCAGCGCCGTGTTGAGTAGCCCGCGCTCGGAACCGAGCGCCCCGTTGCCGGCGTCACCCTTGGCGAACGTCTGGATCTCACCCAACAGCTGGCCCAGCGCTTGGCCGTTGTCCTTCACGATCTTCCGGAAGAACAGGTCGAGAGCCTGGATCGCGGTGGTGCCCTCATACAACGTGTCGATCTTGGCATCCCGGATGTACTGCTCGATCGGGTAGTCCTGCAGGTAGCCAGAGCCACCGAAGACCTGCAGG